>JADLCF010000377.1 GCA_020847315.1 Bryobacterales bacterium
ATGGGCTTCATAGCGACCTCTCTTCAACTTCCCAGTGATAAGTTGGCCTATGAACGGTAAAAACTTGGGATCTACTCTACCACCTTTCCAGCTTTCGCAAGCGGTACTGGAACCGTTTGGGCCCAGCGCGTTTCAGTGGTGCGGAAAATCCATCGCACAATTGCCCCATGGGATGCCATTCAATCGGAATAGATCCCGGAAAGTGAGAAAATGATTCCCAGTCCCGATATTTGTCTCTCACTGAGGTGCGAAGTATGAAGATTCGATCCATCGCAGCGTTCCTGCTGGCAATCAGTTTCTGTGCGATTCCAGGCTTTGGACAGGAGCCCACCATCGCCGTCATCGGGATGGTGCACTCCCACGTTTGGGGCCAGTTCGGCAAGATGGTCAAAGGCGAGCCCGCCAAGCTCGTCGGCGTGGCGGAAACGGAACCCGCGCTCATTGATGAGGCTGTGAAGCGCGGTCTGAGCCGCGATCTCGTATTTTCCGACTACCGGAAAATGGTTGACGAAAAGAAGCCCCTCGTTGTGTGGGCCTTCGTCGAAAACAACCGGCACCTGGAAATCGTGGAGTATTGCGCCCCCCGCAAGGTGAACGTCATTTTCGAAAAGCCGCTCGCCTCCACGTATAAGGACGCCGTCAAGATTCGTGACCTCGCCCGGAAGCATGGCATCAAGGTGATGACCAACTATCAGATGGCGTGGTGGCCCACCATGCACGCGCTAAAGACAAAGTTCGATTCCGGCGAGCTTGGCACGGTCTGGCGCCTGCATGGGATTGTCGGCCACGGCGGCCCGGGCGGCCCTACCGGCCTCAATAAGTTCTTCTTTAACTGGCTGACGGATCCCGAAAAGAACGGCGCCGGCGCGCTGATGGATTTCGGCTGCTACAACGCGCTTTGGAGTTTGATGTATCTCGGCCGTCCCCAGACGGTCTTCGCCCACGCCATCCATCTGCGGCCCAACGAGTTCCCGAAAGTGGAAGACAGCGCTACCATCCTGCTGAGCTACAAGAGCGGCGTGGCCCTGCTCGAAGCAAGTTGGGATCTGCCGCGCAGTTTTCAGCAAGTGGAAATCTTTGGCCTCAAGGGGAGCCTCGCGGCAAGCAGCGAGAAAGCCGTCTTCCGCCCCAGCCGCGGGCCGGAGCAGGTCTTGCCGGATCCCGGCTTGCCGGCCAACCGCCTGGAGCCGATCGCCTATATGCTCGAATGCATCCGCTCCGGGAAGGAGCCCGAGGGCATGACCTCCATGGACTTCAACGTCGGCGTGAACGAGATCATCGATGCGGCCAGGCTGTCGGTGAAGACGGGCAAGCCCGTCGCGTTGCCTCTCAAGTAGCGCGCGGCAGTCTGACAGAATAAGGGGTATGCCACTCCGCGTGTTGTTGCTCCTCGTGGCGGCCTCGGCGCTCCTGTGGGGGCAGCCGGTCTGCCCGCCCACGGCGATCTATTCGCCATGCGATCTGGCCCTGGAGTTGACCGCCGAAGAGCAGGCGGCGCACCCGAACCCGTATGCCACCGTGGAACTCTTCGCGGAGTTCCGCTCGCCCGGAATTGATACTTACCGGCTCCCGATGTTCTGGGATGGCGGCGGGCGTTTCGTCGCCCGTTTCGCGCCCACGGTGCCGGGAAAGTGGCTTGTCCGCTTTTCCGGCAACATCTCCCGCCTCGACGGCATGATGACGGCGGTGGAGGCGGTGGACGGTCCGGCCCCCGGTTTCCTCGAACCCGCCAACGTCCATCATTGGCGAACCGGCCGCGACCTCCAGCCGCATCTCTGGATGGGGGACACCCAATATACGTTCGCCACCGTCCCCGATGCCGTCTTCGAGGCGATCCTCGCCAAGCGCAAAGAACAGCGCTTCACGCACGTGCGCGGCAGCCTTCTCGGTCCGCGCCCGGCGGATGCGGCGGACGCCTCCGGTAGCCCGCTCCCTGCGGCGGATCGCATCCTTCCCTCCCACTTCCAGCAAGTGGATCGCCGCGTGCGCGCGCTGAATGCCGCCGGCATGGTGGTGGATCTCATCCTCGGATGGGATCGCAATCAACTCGCCGAAGTGCTTCCCACTCCGAAGGATCGCCGGCGCTATCTGAACTATGTGGTCGCCCGCTACGCCGCCTTCAACGTCACCTGGCAGCTCGTGCAGGAGTTCGAGGAGTACAAGGACGGGAAGCGGTTGATGAAAGAGATGGGAGACTACCTGCGTGAGCAGGACCCTTACAAGCACCCGCGCAGCACTCACACCGTCGCCACAACCTCCCCGCTCGTCCGGGATGGTTGGATGAATTACCTGCTCTATCAAAGTTCCGATGATCAGCTTGGCGCGATCGAACATCAGCTCTATCAACTGCCCGCCGTGAATGCGGAGTTCGCCTACGAGAATTCGGGCGCCGGCGCCACGCACCCCCACCATGTGGATTCAGATACCTTCCGCCATCGCTTGTGGAATTCCACCATGGACGGCCAATACCCCACGTTCGGCAACACCGGCACGTATGGCGGTTCGTTTCCGGTGCAGGCAAAATATGCGGATTCCCCCGGCGCCACGGCCATGAAGGTCTGGTTCGACCTCCTCAACCGCACCCGCTACTGGGAACTGGAACCGTACTTCGACGTATCCGGCGCGCGCTGCGTGGGCTTGCACGGCGAGGATGCGCCGGAGTTCGTCTGTTACGTCGAAAAGCCCGCGGGCGCGCAGCAAGCGAAAGAAGTGGAGATCCGCTTCGCCAAGAAGCACAAGTACAACATTGAGTGGATCAATCCGGCCGATGGCGCGGTCACGCCGCTTAAGGAATATAAGGAGCAATCCTGGGTGGGCGCTCCGCCCGATGCCGGTCACGATTGGGTGTTGCATTTCTACCGGGACGGCTACGTGCAGGGTCTCAGCAATAAATACAAATTTGAGAGCCGCTACGTGCCGGTGCAGGAACCGGAGACCGCGCTCGCCAAGATCCCCTTCGAGTTGGCCGAGCCCGCGCGGATGGAAGTGCCCCTCGCCGGTGGATGGACAGCGCCTTACAAGATCAGGATCACCCGCGAATCCAGGGCCACGCGGAGCATGATGTACCTGTTGACCGCGGAAGATACCGTCGCGGGCGAAGGCGCTCGCGTGGTGGCAACCGGGCCGGAAGGCTTCCTGCAATTCGATCCTCGCGCCCTCGGCAAGCCGCCCGTAGCCGTGAATCTCCGGGTGTATGGAATGAACGTCGCTGGCAAAGTCTATGTGGTGGATAAGGTTTTTCGGCTGGAGCCGTGAGAATCAAAGCTGGCCGGGATCGGCCGCGCAGAGTGGAACAAACGAACGTTGACGGCGAACATCCTCATTCTCGATACCGCCTCGGGCGCGGGGGCGGTGGCGTTCTCGATGGACGGCAATCTGCGCTCGCGGCGCTCGCTATCGGCGCCCCGCCGGCAGGCGGAAGAAATTTTCCCGGCGATCGACGCCATTCTCGTGGAGAGCGGTTTGCGCCTAAAGGAACTTCAGGCGGTGGCCGTGTCCACGGGACCCGGAGCCTTCACGAGTCTGCGGGTCGGCTTGACGGCGGCAAAGAGCCTGGCGGAGGTGGGGGGGCTCCCCTTGATCGGTATTTCGAGTATGGCTGCCGTGGCGCTCCTGGCCCCCGGCTTTCCCGCCGCCATGCTCCTGCCCGCCAGCCGGGGGGAGTTTTTCCTTTCCGTCGCCACGCTGCCTCCCCCGGCAGAGGGCGAGCCGCCCCTTGCGGAGCCGCTTCTCACGGAAGTGGAGTTAGTTCGGCCGGAATCCTGGCTCACGAGTCGGCCTGCCCCCCCGCGTTACGTCCTCTCGCCCTCGCCGGAAATTCTCGACCTCGCCGCGGATCAGTTGCCGGCGGAGTCCCGATGTCTGCTGATTCCAGGCAATTGGCTCCCGCAACTCGCCGCTCTCGCGCAAGATCGGTACCTGCGGGCGGCGTTTGACGATCCACTCCGTCTCGACGCCGCTTACGCGCGAAAGGCGGACGCCGATAAGAGCTGGCAAGACCCCCGTTTGGTCTCGTCGTGAGAACCCTGACGTTCATTACCACCCGTAGTTCCGCTCGAAAGTAACCCCCGCCCCCGGCCGCGCTATTGAGTTTTCGTTCGCTGTTGCGTGTGAGAAATCCCGCTCCGAACACGCGTGAATCGCCCATGAAGAGTATGCCGCCGGAGGAGCCTGCGTGCGAATTTCGAGGCGATCATCGCGGCGCCCCGTACTTTTGTACTATTCAAGCGACTTGGAACGTGGTAATAGTATTCTGTAACCATTCTATCTGAGATTTGTTCGAGACAATACCTTTGCGGACGGTTCGATTGTTGTTGAAGTTCTTGCAAGCAAAGGGGTTAATTCGAGCAGCCAGGCCGCTCTGGAGGCTTGGCGATTGGGTGCCTTGTCCAGTTCCGGTTGCAATGCGCCAGGATTGCTGGTTTCTTGCCGCCAGACAGGGTACTATAACCGAAGTTCCCGGACGTCTGTAGCTCCCTAGGGGAGATCACTGGTTAGAAAAGATTCTCGCGAGCGCTTCATGACCAACGAAAGTTCCACTCCCGACCCGTCGAGCGAGTCCAATTTGACCGGAGCGCGTCCCGCCCGGCGGATCCGCATCCTGATCGCGGACGATCACACGATCTTCCGTGACGGCCTTCGCCGCCTCCTCGATCTTCAGGCGGATTTCGAGATTGTCGGTGAAGCTAAGGATGGCCGCGAGACCATGGAAATGGTCGACCGGCTGAAACCCGACGTGTTGCTGCTCGATATCCGCATGCCGGGAATCGATGGGTTGTCCGCCCTCCAGCGCCTCAGCGCGAGTTCCACGGAAACCAAGGTGATCATCCTCACGGCTTCGGACGACAAGAACGAATTCGTCCAGGCCGTCAAGTACGGTTGCTCCGGAATTGTCCTCAAGCATACCGCCACGGACCTGCTCATCAAGAGCATCCGCAAGGTCTATGAGGGCGAGATCTGGCTGGATACCCACACCACCGCTGCCGTCATGCGGCAGTTCGCGATGCAATCTTCGGGCGCGGCGCCCACGCCTGCGTATTCCAAGCAGACTCGTGAGCGCTCCCCGCTCAGCAACCGCGAACGGGAGATCGTGGTATTGGTTGCCCAGGGTTACAAAAACAAGGAAATCGCCGACAAGATGTTCATCAGCGAGCAAACCGTCAAGAACCACCTACACAATATCTTTGACAAGCTGGGTGTGTCCGACCGGCTTGAGTTGGCGCTCTATGCCGTTCACAACGGTTTGTACGAAAAGCCCATCGAATAGCCCGGCTGATCCGGGGTGGATTGGCCCCGTTTGGTGATGCAACGAATCTTCGCGTTCCTCTTCGTTACGGTTTCCGTCATTTCCGCGTTGGCGCAGCCTTCGGGCATGTCGAATCTGGAGCCGTGGGCGCCGCCTGTGATTCAAACCGGCGCCGCGAAACTCGTGCGGGAGTACGCCGCTCCCGAAGCGCGGCAGGGCGTGGCCGTGGACGAGCGCTTCGTGTATGCCATCGTGAACACGGCGATCGGCAAGTACGATAAGCAGACTGGCGAGCGGGTCTCGCGTTGGGTGAGCCCGCGTGGCGGCCTCATCCGGCACATCAACTCCTGCTACGCGGCGAAAGGGAAGCTCTGGTGCGCCGATTCAAACTTCCCGGAAGTGCCCATGGGGTCATCCATCGAAGTCATCGACGCCGCGAGCATGAAGCATGAATCCAGCCACAGCCTGGGGCTGATGGAAGAAGGCTCGCTTACCTTCTTCGAACCCTACCTCGAAGGCTACATCGCGGGCTTCGCGCACTACGATGAGATCGGCGGCGTGGGCTATAAGGGAAGCCGGTATTCGGCCGTCGTCACTTTCGACGGCCAGTGGCGGCGCACCGGCGGATGGCTCATCCCGGAAACCGTGCAGAAACTGATGGCCCCCCACGCCGCATCGGGCGGGGGAATCGGCCCCGATGGCCTGCTCTATCTGCTGGGGCATGACCGCCCGGAACTCTACGTCCTGGCAAAACCGCGTCTCGGGCCGGTATTGCTGCATCTCGCAACCATCGAGATCGCCGCCGAGGGCCAGGCGTTAGCCTGGGATCGAACCGTGCCGGGCCGCCGCCTCTACGCCATCAGCCGCCCGAATGGCGTCATCCGCGCCTTTGATATCCCCGAAGTGCAGGTCACTCACCCGGATGCGCGCCGGTTTCCCGTGCCCGGGGCGCGTTAGCTTTTCCTGGCTGCAACATACGAATTTGCGGATCGTGCTACGCTAAAGACGCTATGCGCCTTCGCTCGTCCTTTTTGCTTACCCTCGCGCTCCTCCTGGCGGCAACCCTCGCCTGGGGCCATTTCAATTGGCTGATTCGCACCCACTACAGCGCCTCTGGAGACACCGCCTATCTCGAAATCGGCCATGGGCATGGATTCCCGGTCAGCGAAGAAGCCTCTTCCCTTGCAAACTTGAAGGCCTACCTGGTCGCGGCGAATGGATCCCGGCAACCGGTTCAGATCGCGAATGGCCCGAAATCCCTCAAACTCGAAGTGAAGTTGCCTTCGAAGGACCTCGCGCGGGTCTACTATGTGCGGGATCGCGGCGTGCGCAGCCAGACTGCGGCGGGCTGGAAAGAAGGGGGCCGCGATGCGCATCCCGGCGCCAAGACCGTCCGGAAGTCCCTGGATTACGGCATCTCCTGGGTGGGATTCAATGGAACCACCTACAACGCCAAGCCCCTGGGCCTCGATCTCGAATTGAACTATGAATCGGGTCTGCGCGGCCGCATGGTTAGAGTGTGGCGCAAGGGTAAGCCTGCCAGAGACATAGACGTGCTGGCCGTCGCCGCCGGCGATCGTGAGATCAAACTCGGCAAGACGGATCGCGACGGGTACGTGAAGGTGACGGAGGCCGTGCCGGAACGCGGGCCTGTCTTGTTCAGCACAGCTCTCACGGAAAAGGGCGCCAAGGGCGCGAACTATGATCAGGAGTCCGTTTCCTGCACGCTGGCGCTCCCCGCGGAGTAAGACCCGATGCACGTTTCCGATGGCATTCTTCCGGTGGAAATGTCGATCGCGGGATACGTCCTGGCGCTCGGCGCCGCCGTTCTAACCAGCCGTAAACTGGAGACGGAAGAAGTGCCGCGGATGGGGCTGTTGGCCGCAGCCACCTTCGTCGCCTCGCTCGTGAACGTGCCCGTGGCGGGTGTTTCCGTGCATTTCGGGCTGTTCGGGCTGGTGGGGCTGCTCTTGGGGATGCGCGCGGTGCCGGTGATCTTCGCGGTGCTGATTCTGCAAACGTTTCTGTTTCAGCACGGCGGTTTTCTCTCGATGGGAGTCAACGTCGTGAACATGGCTTCCGGTGGGCTGGCGGCGGCAGCCATCGGCCGCTATCTGCCCGGCCCTCTCGGGTTGCGGGCCGCGCTCGCGGGCTTTGCCGGAATTTATCTCCCGGTCCTGCTGCTTTTGGGTGAGTTCCGGATCGCCGGCTACGGCCGCAGCATCCTGCTTCTGGCGGGGGTCTATTTGGTCGTCGGCGCGCTGGAGGGGGTGTTTACTATGACGATTGTTGCGTTCCTCCGCCGCGCGAAACCTACGCTGCTGAGCCGCCTGCTCCGGGTTCCCACGAGCGTGCCGGGGGCTTTGCCCCAGCCCCACGCGGAGGCTCGCTAAGGAAAGAAGGGGAGGGAGTGTTGACTGCTTTGCCGCATCGTATCGCTGGCGCCGCGCACGCCATCCTGGCTGCGCTCATCCTGGCGGTGATCCTTCCCGCCCATGATCTCCAAACCAAAGTGGAAGAGAAACCGCCCTTCGTCATAATCTCGGCTTCCTATGAAGGAACGGAGGCGGCAAGCTTCATCGCGGTCACGGTCCATGCGCCCCCCTCCGCGGATGGCAAGGCCGATGCGTTCCAAACGGGGCGCGCGGATGTGGAAGGGAAGTTCGTATTCCTTCCCACGGCTCCGGGCGATTGGCGCGTGCAACTGGACGACGAGATGGGCCACCGCGTGGAAGTCGTGGCCAAGGTGACGGGCCAAGGCGCAGCGGCAGCCGATTCCGCTCCACCCAGCCGTGGGGCCGCAGGGCGAGGCACGGGCGAACGGTTGCTCCTCGGCTTGAGTATCCTCTTCGGTGCGGCCGGGCTGCTGTACGGGTGGATGGCCCGCCGCCGGAAGCCCACCGGCGCATAAGGTGCCTTGCCGATGCATTCCCATTTCCATGAAGGCGTCTATCGGGCGAAACGGCCCGGCGCGAGCAATGCGGACGCTCCGTCGGAACCGGTTCCGGATCCCCGCGTCGAACTGCTCTCTGTGCTGTTCGCGATCGCCGTCATCGGCTCGGAGCCGCTGGGCCATTTGCGGGCTTTTACCTTCTACGCGCCCCTGGTGCTCGCCTATGTCCTATTGAGAGAGCGCGCGCTCTGGCCCGCGCTCCGCCGCGTCGCCCCGCTCCTGCCCGTCCTCGCGATGTTGGCCCTCGGCCTTCCCCTCAGCCGCGCACTTGATGCCTGGCTAGGCGCCGCGCCCCAAGCCGGAATCGATCCAAGTGGGTGGGCCGCGGCGCTCTCACTCTTCTTGCGGGCATTCGCGGCGGTGTTGCTCGTTTCCGTTCTGGTGAAGTCCAGCGGTCTCGATCATATTCTCCTCGGGCTGCGACGCCTGGGGTTGCCGCTCGCCGTGGTGCTCACGCTGCAACATCTCGAACGCTATCGGGCGCTGATCGCGGAGGAATGGCGGCGCACCAGCCAGGCGCGCGAATCCCGGTCTCCCGGGGGCACGCAATTTGCTTTCGCGAGTTATGTAAACCAGACGTCACTCATCTTCCTGCGAAGCTGGGAACGCGGCGAGCGCATCCACAGCGCCATGCTCGCGCGGGGCTTTCGCCTGGACGCGCCCATGCCCGTTCCCGGCGGCAACACCGGCTTGCCCGGGCAATCGATCCCTTTCCGGCCCGCGCTCCTTAGCGGCGCCTGGCTCCCCGCGCTCGCTCTTCTGGTTCGTCTGGCGGTATGATCTCCCTTTGTCCATGCTGCCGGCATCCCCATTCCCCGCGCATCTCCCACCCCCCGCGCAAGCGCCTCCCGCCGCCATTGAGGTGCAAGGCCTGCACTTCGCTTACCCCTCGTGCGAAGACGTGCTCGCCGGCGTGGATCTGTGCATCCCTCAAGGCCGCAAGGTGGCGCTGCTCGGGGCATCCGGCGCCGGTAAATCGACGCTCCTGCTCCATCTCAACGGGATTCATCTGGCCCGGGAAGGGCAGGTTCTGGTGGAGGGGAAGCCGGTCCGCAAAGAAAACCTGCGGGAAGTCCGGGCGAGAGTCGGCCTCGTTTTCCAGGATCCGGACGATCAGCTCTTCCACCTCACCGTGGAAGAAGACGTGGCCTTCGGCCCTAGAAATTTTGGCCTGAGTGAGGCCGAAGTGAAGCACCGGGTCCATGAGGCGCTCGAGCGCACGCACCTCAATGGGTTTGAGCACCGTGTGAACCGGCATCTTTCCTACGGCGAACGCCGGCGCGTCTCCATTGCCACGGTCCTCTCCATGCGGCCCGGCATCCTCGCGTTGGACGAGCCCTTCGCCAACCTGGATCCGCTCATGGTCAAAGCGCTCATCGCCTACCTGCGGCGCTTTGAGGGGACGGTGATCCTGGCGTCTCAGGACATCCTGCCCGCCCTGGGCTGCTGCGATTCCGTCGCTATTCTGCATCAGGGCAAGGTGGCTGCGTATGGAAACGCGAAGGAACTCGCCGCGGATCGCGATTTGCTTCGGCGCGCGGAACTCGATTTCTGGTATCTCCGCGACATCCTCGCGGAACTGGAGCGTTAGCCCGCTCTACCCGGCGGGTTCCTTCTTGCGAAGCAGTTTCGTGAGTTCTTCCAGAAAATCTTCCTCATCCTGGAAGTTGCGGTAGACGCTGGCGAAGCGGACATACGCGATCTTATCGATGCTCTTAAGCCGTTCAATCAGCACTTCGCCCACCTCCGCCGTGGAGAGTTCCCGGTCCGGGCTGGCCACCAGCGCGGCTTCCACCGCATCCACCGCCTCCGCCATCACGCTCATGCTCACTGGGCGCTTCTCGCACGCCTTCAGCAGCCCGTTCAGTACCTTCTGGCGGTCGAACGGTTCGCGGCGGCCGTCCTTCTTCACCACCATGAACGGAATCTCGTCGATCCGTTCGTAGGTCGTGAAGCGGCGCGCACATTCCAGGCACTCGCGCCGCCGCCGGGTAACGTTGCCTTCCTTGCTTTCGCGCGAATCGATCACCTTATCGCCGGTGTGTCCGCAAAACGGGCACATCATAGGTGGGCTTCTTGCTCCATGCTCTTTATTTTTCGCCAGTTAAGGCCGGAACGCAATGCGGCCAAGGCCCCGATGGGGATCGTCAGGCCCATCTGCAGCACCCACACAACCAGCGTGATTCCGGAGGAGTCCTCGAGCGGAATTCGCAGCCACTCGGTCAACAGCGCCAGCGACACCAGGTAGAAGCCTCCCACGAGAAACGGAATCGGGATGGCGCTCGCAAGCGCGAGAATCGCCAAAAAGCGAAACGATTCGCTCAACCCCAGGTGGCTCGCCGCCGGAAAACTCTCAAATATCGCCCAGAAGGAGAGCCCCACAATCAGCCAGTGGAGTAGCGTCCAGCCCAAAATCCGCAGCAGAATCCGGGGATCGCGGCTCACGCCGAGCGCACTCCCGAAGGCATCCACAAGCCGGTGAGCCGATTCCCGGTATCGTTCCGGCAGCAAGGTGAGCGCGTCCTGCAATCGCCGCGTCGCCGCCTGCGCGGCGAACGTAAACGCGAGTAGCACGGCCAGGGCGGCGATGGACACCCCGAACACAATTGCGCCCCCGGCGCGGATCGCTTCCGTCACCGGCGATTCCGGCGGAAGCGCGGCCGCATCGATCGTGAGCAGCGCCCATCCCGCAAGCCCCAGAATGCTGAGCAGGTCGTAGATCCGCTCGAGCATCCACGCGCCAAGTTGAGAAGGGAAGGGCACTTGAAGCTGACGGGCGAGCAGGTAAGGCCGCAGCAGTTCCGCCGGCCTCCCGATGCTCGTCACCGCGGCGAAGCCAATGAACGTATTGGCGATGAGATCCAGGCGGTTGGCACGCGGAGCGTACGGCGTCACAAAGGCCGCCCAGCGGAGACCCCGAATCACGTACCCGGCAATGGAAAACAGGGCCGCCGCCGCCACCCAGCCGAAATGCACGTTCCGGAGAGAAGCCGCGAACTGCGCGAACGAAAACCCCTGGTTCTGGCGCGCCATCAGCCATATCAGGCCCAAAGTGATGGCGATCGAGAGCGCGATCAGCACGGCCTTTCCCCAGGGCCTGCTCTTCACCGGCATGCCGGCCCTACCGGGAAGCGCGCCGGGCTCGTTCAAACCCACGGCGCACCGGCGCAAGCGGGGATGAGGTCCGCTAATTCTTCGCAATACAATATGGAAGCGGTGAACAAACGAATCATGCCGTGAACTTTTTTGCGCGTCCCTTCGTTCTCCACAGTGTAAGACATACGGCGTAAGGCATACGGCGTAAGGCATCGAGGAAGGAGAGCGATGGAGGCCGTGATCACTTGGCGCAACCCCAGGCCGGCAGGCATATCCGGCGCCGGTTCCGATGGAGCGGGTTCCGCCGGGCGTTGGGAGGGTTCGTTCCTGGGCTTCGATCGTTACACGAGGGAAAAATCTTTGGGTCCTGGCATGCTGGATCCTGAAACGCAATTAGTGGAGCGATGTCTTCTCGGCGAAGATGCCGCTTGGGAAGAATTGGTGCGGACCCATACCCGTCGTGTGTATGGTATCTGCTTTCGCTTCACCGGGTCCGATGCAGAGGCCCAGGATCTCACCCAGGATGTCTTCCTGCGGCTGTTCCGCTCACTCGGGAGTTTTCGGGCGCGGGAGGGTTCCTTCACGGTTTGGCTGGCCCGCATGGCGCGGAATCTGCTCATTGACCATTACCGCAAATCGAAACTCCAGCGGGCGTCGGATTCCATGGAAGAGCGCCTCTCCGTTCTCGAAGCGAGCGGGTCGCCATCCACGCGCGCCGATGCCATGCTGGCCGGGCGCGAAGCGGGGGAATTGATCCAGCAGGCACTCGCGCGGCTTTCCCCGGAACTCCGGGAGGCCGTTATCCTGCGGGATCTGGAAGAAATGGAATACCGGGAAATCGCGGGCGTGCTCTCGATTCCCGAAGGCACTGTAAAATCGCGGTTGAATCGCGGCCGGGCCGAACTGGCGCGGCTGCTTCGCAAACAGAAAGTGACGGCCTGATGAGAGACGATGGGCCCAGCGAGGGGGCGATGATGAATCGCGCACAACTCGAAGCCTTGATCGCGGATTACCTCGACGGAATCCTCGATGAGCGGGATGCCGCGGAGTTCGAAAGGGCTCTGCCGTTCTATCCCGACCTCGCCGAACTCGTTCAGGATGCCGGCGAAGGGATGCGCCTGCTCGCCGGGGTAGAGGCCCCGGAGCCCCCACCCGCTCTCTATGCCCGCATCCAGATGGATCTTGACGAGGCCCGGCTCAAAGCGGAGCGGGCGAAATCGAGCACCGGGTGGATTGCCTCTCTTGCGGCGTTCCTCACTCCGGTCTTGCAGCCCCGCTTCGTGATGGGGATGGCAATGACCGTGCTCTCGATCTCGATGATCGGGCAGTTGACGGGAGCCCGGATGGATCGCGTATCCGCGGCGGATCTGAAGCCGGCCGCTATTTGGAATTCAGTCGAGTATCGCGTCCAGCGCGTGTGGGATCGCGCGGCGAAGTATTACGAGAGTTTGCGGGTGGTGTACGAGATGCGTTCCCGCGTGCAGGAATGGCGCGCCGAGATCGAGCAGGAAAGAGAACGCGCGGCCAGCCGCCTCGAAGACCCGGAAACGGAGCTTGCTCCCGCGGAAGCGAATCCATCCGGCGCAACGCCACCAGGCGGCGCCGGCGGGCGCAAAGAGAGAAATACGGGGAACGAGCGGCGTACAGGGCCATAGAGTCCGAAGCCGCCGCAAGGGAGAACGGATAGGGAGACCAGTTGGGAGGGGAAAATCATGCCGGAATCAATGGAAAGGCCACAAGACGAACGAAATTGGGAACCGGAGATCACCGCCGGCCCGCCATCGGCGCCGGAACCGGCGCGTCAATCTCCCGGCTTTGAGGGAGGGGCTTGGGCTGCCCCCGCAGATCCTCCCCCCCCCTCGCAGCCGGTCGCCGGCTATTGCCGCGTCTGCGGCCGGGGCCTCACAGCCGCCGCCGCCATTGCCGTCCACGGGGTTGTCTACTGCCCGGATCACGCACCCCGTCCGCAGCAGACATACGGGCAGACGGCGTATCCACCCCCGCCGGCAGGCCCCCCCGGCGGCTACCCGCCGGCCGAGCCGCCTTCGCCCTACCGGAGCCCCGCCGAGTCCGCCTCCCCAGGCCTCGCGTTTCTGCTTGGGCTCATTCCCGGCGTCGGCGCCGTTTACAACGCGCAGTACGTCAAGGCGATCGTCCATGTCGTGGTGCTCGGTTTGCTCATCAGCATCGTCTCTTCCGACGCCGCCGGTGGGTTTGAACCGTTGTTCGGGTTGCTCATCGCCATCTGGTATTTCTACATGCCGTTTGAGGCGTACCACACCGCAAGGAAGCGGGTGATGGGCTTGCCGGTGGACGATGTTTCGAGCCTGTTTCCCATGCGGACCCGGAGTTCCGGATTTCCCATCGGCCCCGTCGTCCTGATTGCCCTGGGCGTCATTTTCCTGCTGGCGCAATTTGACATGGTTCCGCTCCGGGTTCTGTTGCGCTTTTGGCCGGTCGCGCTCATCGCGGCAGGCGGTTGGATGCTCTATGAGCGCATGAGCGCGAGCGATTCCCGCCCATAGCCGGGAATGAATGCGGAGAAGGTTGCGGCGCGTCCGGCAGATCGCGCAATACGAGGCGCGCCCGGCACGGATGCGCGAAGTGGAGTCACGTCATGAACAATACACTGAATTTGATCCGGGCCGCGCGAGGGCCGGTGCAGTTGATCGTCCTCGGCATCCTCTTCATTCTCGGTTACAGCCAGATCGCCCCCGTGTGGCAAACCTGGCCAGTGCTTCTGATCAGCTTCGGGCTGATGAAACTGCTGGAGTGGCTCTATCAGCGCTCACTCCCCACGGAGACCGCCGCGGGCGGAGGAGGCGGCTATCATGCGTAGAACGTCGATCATCGGCCCCTTGATTCTCATCCTCGTCGGCGCTTTGCTGCTGATGGCCAACCTGAGCCCGCAAATCCGTATCATGGACGTTCTGGCGATCCAGTGGCCTTGGATTCTCGTGGGGTGGGGCGTCATTCGCCTGGTGGAATTGGCCATCTGGAGCCGGCGTCCCGAACCGCTCTTTCCCCACGGTCTCCGCTCCGGCGAATGGTTTCTGGTCGTCCTGATCTGTCTGATGGGCAACGGCCTCTACGCCACCCGCCATTTTTCGGAGAACTTTCCCTTCCGCCTGAACGGCCTGCGGATGTTCGGTGAAACGCATGACTTCACCTTGGACGAGCAGCGCATCGCCGCCGATGGCGCAGCGCGCATCATGGTGGAGAACTTCCGTGGGGAAGTGAGTTTCTCCGGGGAAGATACCCAGGAAATCCGCGTTGCCGGCCGGGAGACCGTCCGCGCCCTCTCGGAAGAGGATGCCGCCAAGATCTGGAGTAGCCGCAAAGTGACGGTCGAGCGGCAAGGCGATCTCGTGATTGTTCGCGCGAATCAGGAAGCGGTCCCCTCCGCCAATCGCTTGGCGTCGTACTTGCAAATCCGCCTGCCCAAGTCCATGCGAATTGAGACTCGCGGGCGCGATACAAAGTACGAAGTGAACCAGATAGAGGGCGCGGTGCTGCTGGCCGCCGACGAAGGCGATGCGGAGGTGAAGGATGTCGCGGGCGAGGTGCGTGTGAAGTTCGCTCGCAGCAATCGCATCGAGTTACAGGACGTGAAAGGGCTCGTCGAGATTGCGGGCGGCCGCGGCGACGATGTATCGCTTGAGAATATCTCCGGCCCGGTGACCATCTCCGGTTCCTTCGGTGGCAACATGGAACTGCGCCGTCTGGCCAAGCCCGTGCGCATCGAAGATCGTCTACTCGACTTGCGGGCCGAGGCGATTCCCGGCGAAGCCGTGGCGGATCGCGGCCACTTTCAGGGGAAAGGCATTACCGGCCCGCTGCGCATTGCAAGCGAATCGAAAGATGTGGAGTTGGAACGCTTCACCGGCCCGCTCGAGTTGACGTTGGAGCGCGGCGACGTGGAGATTCGAAACGAAGAGAAGACCGTGCCCCCGATGACCATCAGCGTGCGCCGCGGTAAGGTGGTGCTGGCCTTGCGGCAGGGCGATGCGTTTTTCCTCGATGGCGAAGCGCGCAACGGCGAGTTCGAGAACCGGACGAGTCTCCCCTTCGCGGTGGAACCCGGCGAGTCGAATAGCCGCATCCAGGGGGGGCAGGCAGGCGCTCCGAAAATCACGATTCGCGCGGAGCGGCTGGAACTGGAACCGTTCGAAGCGGCGCCGGATGAGCGGAACTGAGCCGTTTCTCCGCCCGCTATCTACCCATCCGCCGATGGCGATGCGGGTTCCTCGGCCCCCTCCGCGGCCGCAGACGCAACGAGCGGCTTGGAGTGCGTCCGGAAGAACCACGCGATGATTTCTTTGTCCGCCTTCTGTTGCACCACGGCGTTCACCAGATCGTGCAACTCCCTGGCGGGGCCGTGCGCCTCGTAACCGTTCACCCGCAGAAAAACCAGCGCCGCCGTCACTGCGGTCCTGTCGTTGGCCGAATAAAACGGACGGTTGCGGCTGAAGTGGAAGAGATAGGCCGCGGCCATCTCAAAAAGGTCGTTGTGCAGATACTGGCCGACGATGCCCGTGCGGGGCATGGTGAGAGAGGATTCGAGAAGCGCCGAATCCCGGATGCCGCGCTTACCCCCATACCGGCGCACCATCTCCTCGTGAATATCCATCACTTCCTTCAGCGTGAAGAAGGCGGGTTTCAACGCGATTGCGGGGGCTGTTTCCACGTTATTCCACCATCTCCCGGAGCATCCCGTCGTAATCCTGAACCACGGAATCGAGCGCGGCGTGAAAGCGGCGGTTCCGGCCTTTCGCCCGGATCGGCGTCATCACCAGGCAATCCCCGTCGGTCGAAAGCTTCAGGTCCGTATCCTCGTCGATATCGAGAATTTGCAGCACGCCCGAATCGATCACCAGGGCGAGGTTCGCGTTCACGCTGATCAGCTTACGGGTAGTCACCCCTTTATTGTCCTAGGGATGCGTGGGAAAGACAAATCCGCCTCGCGAGCCGCTCCGGAACTACGCGGCCACGCCCAGCCGCTTTTCCATCTCTTCGAGAGGCACATTCTTCGTTTCCGGCACCATCAGTTTCACCCACAGCAATTGCAGACACATCATGAAGCAGAAGAAGCCGAAGATCGTCGCGGGCGGCAGCACTTCCGCCATCTTCGGGAAAACCAGCGTCAACAATGCCGCAAAAAACCAGTGCGTGGTACTGCCGAACGCCTGCCCGGCGGCACGGTTGCGGTTGGGGAAAATCTCGCTCAGAAAGACCCAGATCACCGCGCCCTGCCCAACAGCGTGCGCCCCGATGAACGCAAAAATGCAGATGGGCACGATCGCATAGTTCCCGGTATGAAATGCCCAGGAGCAGATGCCCAGCGAAAGGATGTACCCCACCGAACCGATATATAGCAGCGTGCGCCGCCCCAGCCGGTCGATCATCCAGACGCCGAGGTACGTGCAGAAGAGATTCGCAATTCCGATTCCCACCGATTGCAGCAGCGCTGCGTTTTTCGCCAGTCCCGTCCATTCAAAAATACGCGGTGCGAAATAGAGTACGGCATTGATACCGGAAAGTTGGTTGAAAAAGGCGATCAGAAAGGCGAGCAGGATCGGAATCCGCAGCCGCCGCGTAAAGAACTTCGCTGGCGCGCCCCGGTCTCCCGCGCTCGCTTCCACGGAATCGGTGAGTTGCAGAATCTGGGCTTCGGTGAACTCCGGGTTGATCTTGCGGAAGATCGTCATCCCCTCCAATCGCCGCCCCGCATGCACAATCAGCCAACGCGGGCTTTCGGGCAGCGTGAAGCAGAGCAGCGTATATCCGATTGCGGGGAAGGCTTCCACCCCCAGCATCCATCGCCAGGCCACTTCCTCGTTCACATACCTCCCCAGCAGGTAGTTCGAGACGAATGCCGCCAGCACGCCGAGCACGATGTTGAACTGGAACATGCCGGCCAGCCGTCCACGCAGGCCCGCCGGCGAAATCTCCGAAATGTATAGAGGCGAGGTCACTGTGGCCCCGCCCACGCCCAGCCCCCCGATAAACCGGGCCAGCATGAACGTGTAGCTGTCCGTCGCAAGGCCGGACCACACGGCGGAGACGAAGTAGAAGGCGCCAATCCAAATCAGCGTCTTGCGTCTGCCCAACCGTTCCGTGGGCCAGCCCCCAAGCACCGCGCCAACCACTGTGCCCCACAGCGCCGCGCTCATCGCCAGGCCGTGCATCACGCTGTCGAGGCCCCAGACCGATTGAATCTTCTGCTCGGCCCCCGAGATCACGATCGTGTCGAAGCCAAACAGGAACCCGGCCAGGGCCGCGGTAATGGACCACGCGAACAGGTTACGGTGATTCATGCTCATCCTTCCGCTTGCGCCCGAGTCCGAGCCGGGACACTTGTCCATTCTTATACAAGTCCCGCCGGGAGCGGCGGAACGGCGCCCTGCTGTGTGCAAACGTAGGCGGCGATGGCGTTCGCGCGCCGGTTGATCTCGTCGAGTGGTTGATTGGCCAGTAGCCCGGTTACGACGGTGGCCGTGAAGGCGTCGCCGGCGCCAACCGTACTCACGACTTCGACCTGCGGCGGACTCGCGAAACTCGATTCCCCCGGTCTGAGCATCAGCGCACCGCGCGGTCCGCAGGTCAGAATAGCCACGCGCAAAGAGAAACGATCGAGCAACTCGGCAAGTTGCCGTTCGGGCGGCCCCTGCAATCCAAGCCAGCCGGCCAGCATGGGCAATTCTTCGTCGTTCACCTTCAAGACGTTTGCCGCTTCGAGCGACGAGAGCACGAGTGCGGGGCTATGGTAATCCTGCCGCAGATTGATATCGAAGACCCGCAGGCACTCCGCCCGGGTTGCCTTGAGAAACCGCAAAATCGTCGCGCGGGATTGCCCGCTCCGCTGCCCCAGAGTGCCGAAGCACACCGCATCCAGCGTGCCCGCCAACTCCGCGAGAGGGGCGCTCCACGAGAGGCGATCCCACGCCGTATTCTCCAGGAACGTATAGCCCGCCTTGCCCGCTTCATCGAGGCGCACCACCACCGCCCCGGTCGGCGCATCCGGCAGCACCTGGACGTAGCTGGTATCGACCCCGTGTTCGTCCAGGAAAGCGAGTGCTCGGCGTCCGCGCTCATCCCCGCCAACCGCGCTCACCACAACGGCGTCCGCGCCAAGAGCCTGGCAGTGGCACGCAAAATTCGCCGGCGCGCCTCCGAAAGCCTCGCCATCCGGGAACACATCCCAAAGCACTTCGCCGAGGCCGGCGATCAGCGGAGTGCGGGAGTGGCGTGTTTGGGGCATCGTTGCTCCCTGTAAGCATCGCAGAACCGCTCGGATTCCAACAAGTTGGAATCCTGCGTCAAGGGCCTTCAGCGAGGGCGGAGGCGGGGTGTTTGCGGAACCGGACTTTCTCGGCCGATGGACCACGCCTGAAGTGCCGGCGAAGTGCCCAACCGATTCCGTATGTCCCCTCCACTGGGACGGTTGCGCCTTACAGCCGCAGTTCGCGCCCTTCGCCCTGCAACCCGTCGATCACCAACTGGCGAATCCGCGTGAGTTCGTCGTTTGAAAGCGTGTGATCGAGCGCGCCCACCGTCAACCGGTAGCTCAGGCTTTTGCGGTCTGCGGGCAGGGGCGCGCCTTCATACACGCGGACAAACTGCACGTCCGCCACATGCTCTCCCGCGAATCTGCGAATCGCATCCTGGATCGTGCCGGAGTGCTCGCGATGGTCCACCACCACCGAAAGATCGAAGCTGCTCGTGGGGTAGCGGCGCAGCGGCGTATACTTGCGCGTGGCCGGCGTGAGGCGCAGGACTTCGTCGAGATCCACATATAGCACCGCGCCCCGCCCCTCCAGCAATGCCGGATGGAATTCGAAGAGGCGGCCGGCGTTCGCGCCCTCCCATTCAATCCGCCCGGCGCGGTAGGGGTGCTCATGCGCGCGCGCCGCATCCGCCTCCACGCGAACCCCGGGCAGCAGGTGGCGCGCGATCCGCTGTAATTCGAACAGATTCGCCTCGCCATCGCCCGGTCCCTCGCTAGTCTTCGAGCAGAAGCACACCGCCAGGAAGTTCACCTCTTCCGGCAGTCCTTCGTCCCGTTTGCGAATCTCGCGCCCAATCTCGAAAAAGCGGAACCGGTCGAAGTGCCGCAGGTTCGCCTCGCAATTCTCGAGTGCGCCTGGCAGCAGGCTCGGCCGCATATAGGCGAGATCCTCCGCGATCGGGTTCGCGATCCGCACCATCCCTTCCGGCGCGTAACCGAAGGCCTCCGCCTGTTTCGCGGTGAGGAATGAATAGTTGTAGACCTCCGTGTAGCCCAGCGCCGTGAGCGTTTCGCGGA
>JADLCF010000378.1 GCA_020847315.1 Bryobacterales bacterium
CGTTGATCCCCAAGTACGATGCGCTGCTGATGGCCAACCACGGCGCCGTCTGTTACGGCAAAGACGTCTTTCAGGCCTATTTCCGGATGGAGACCGTGGAGCACTTCGCGCGCATCTCGCTCGTCGCCGAGCTGCTCGGCGGGCCCAAGGCGCTGCCCCGGGTGGAAGTGGATAAGTTGCTCGATTCGCGGTCCCGCTACGGCGTGCAAACGCAAGTGCGGGCGGAACCCGGCTGCCCGGTTTCCATGGAAGACCTGTTGCGTGAGCAAGGGCAGGTGCAGCTGCGGGGCGGATCTGACAAAATCGAAGTGACTCGCGAGGAATTGATCGCGCTGGTGGAAGAAGCGATCCGGGCGCGCGGTCTGGCTTAGGCGAGCGCGGTTCGGCTGAGCGCGCGCAAGCGCGGCGATGAGATTGCGTTCAAGGTGTGAAGTGGAGGGAACGAGTTCATGGGTGAAGCACTCGGAATGGTAGAAACCAAGGGTCTTGTGCCGCTGGTGGAAGCGGCGGACGCCATGGTGAAGGCCGCCAACGTGACGTTGGTGGGCTGGGAAAAAGTGGGTGGCGGTCTGGTGACCGTGATGGTTCGCGGAGACGTAGCGGCCGTGCGCGCGGCGACGGATGCCGGCGCGGCGGCGGCGCGGCGCGTGGGCGAATTGCTCTCCGTGCATGTGATTGCACGCCCGCACCAGAGCCTCGAAGAGATTCTGCCCATTGGAAAAGCCACCAATACGCGGCTGTAAGCGGAGTTTCGCATGATTCTCGCTCGCGTCGTCGGCACGGTGGTGGCCACGCGGAAAGATCCGCGGCTGGAGGGGCGCAAGCTGCTCGTCATCCAGCCGGTGGATGCCGCCGGCAAAGCCCAGGGTGGCTACGTGGTGTCCATCGACACCGTGAGCGCCGGCGTGGGCCAGCTTGTGGTGGCCGTGGCCGGCAGTTCCGCGCGGATGGCGGAAGGCTGCAAGGATCTTCCCACCGATTCCTCCATCGTTGGGATTGTCGACGAAGTTTCCGTGGCGGGCTCTTAGGGGCCCGCCGTTTTCATGTTGAATCAAAATCGCTCCTCCCGATAGGAATCGAAAACTGTGTATCTCGGCCGCGTCATCGGCAACCTGCACGCCACCGTCAAGAACGCGGAACTCACCGGCCAGCGCATGCTGGTGGTGCAGCCCGTCGATAGCGACGAGAGCCCCGCGGGCAGCGCGCTGGTTTGCCTTGATTGGGCGGGCGCGCGGGAGGGAGATCTGATCTATTGGTGCCGCGGCCGCGAGGCAAGCTTCCCCTTTCTGCCCGCTGTGGTGCCGGCGGATGCCTGCATCGTCGCGATCGTGGATCAGTTGGACGTGGAGAAGCTCTCATGCTGATCGGCAAGGTGCTGGGCGAGGTGATCGCTTCTCACAAGCACGAGAGCTACGAGGGGCTGACCGTGCTGATGGTGCAGCCGGTGAATCTGGACGGCACGAAGCGCGGCTCCGCGATGGTTGCGGTCGATTCGGTGGGGGCGGGCAAGGGCCAGACCGTGCTACTGGCTCCCGAGGGCTTTTGCGCAATGAGCGCAGTGAACCGGATGCAAACGCCGATCGATGCGGCAGTGCTAGGAATTGTGGACCACATCGACCTCGCGGACGCGGCCATTGGTTAGGATCTCCGAGGCACGCGATCTGACCAACAAGGTGAAGGCGAGATATAGCCCCAGCAGGAATTTGAACACTTCGAGGGTGGAATAGATCTGGTGATAGCGCCAGAAGGTCTGCCCCGTTGCCGTCTCGCGCGCGTTCGGTACAAAATCCATCAACCGGCCGAGGCGGGTGATCTCCGGCGTCATGAACCAATGCGTGGCGGCCACGATCAGCAACAGGATAGCGGGCACGAGAACGATCTTTTTCCTCCAAGGCCAACGCCACGCAAGCAGGGTTAGCCCTGCGCCAAGCACCAGTTGCACGCGTTCCCACACGCTGAAATAGAAACGGTTCAACTCCGATACCTGGTATCGCAAGAGGAAGCGGGCTTCTTCGTGGCCAAGGAGGCGGAGGCTTGGAGTTGCCTTGGCGGATGGCGCGTCGAGCACCCGCTCGACTCCCTGGAAATTCTGCGTCGCCACAAAGAACATCGAGAGGCTTCCGAGAAGCCACGCGCCCAAGAAGAATGCCGCCAATCGCCGAATGTGCATCGCTTCGGCTAGTGTAACGTACACGCGGAACGGCGGACGGAGGAGTGTTCATCGCCCTGCGCCCTCGGACCCCGGCACAGCGACGGCCCGAAGGGGCGGGATGTGCATGGACAGTTGCGAGCAGAAGCGGGACCGGGAAACGACCAATCCGCGACGCTGCCCGAGTTGGTGGAGTTTGGATTCGAGGCGGTCGAGGGCGTCTTCGTGTTGTTGACGGAGTTTCGCAGTGCGTTCGTAGAAGCGAATTTGGCTGGTTTCTTTCGCTTCGAGGAGGGATAGGGCGAGGCAGGCCGGGGCGGCCGCGTTCGGGTGTTTTTGGCGGACGTTGGCGACTCTTGAATCGGCGATGACGCGCTCCCAGGTTTCGAGACGGCGGAGGAGCCAGGCCTTCTGGGTGATGCGGAAGACAAGGAGTTCTTCGGCGGGGGTCGAGGGCGCGTAGGCGCGGATGTGGCTGTTCAGGAGGGTTTCGAAGTGCTTGGGGCTCTCGTGCCCGTGAAGGAAATGGGCGCTGAGCCAGGTTTGGCTGAGGGTGGTCGATCTGGACGGGGCTGTTGGTGATGAGGTTGTGGGCGATGAGGCGGCGCTTGCTGCGGGGGCGGCGGGGTTTGCCGCGGATAGGCGTTCGTTTTCGTGGACGACCGCGTGGCTGTCTGCGTGGATCGGCGCATGCGGGCGGGATGGGGTATTTCCGGATTGTTGAAAAATTCCGCACAGTGGCTGGAAGTCGGTGGCATGGGTGGATCTTGTTGATGTTCCAGGGAGTTAGCGGTGGATTGGGAGTGCGGAGTTTTGTCCGGATTTTCCGGATTTGATTCTTGCGCCGGGATGAGGGAATCGGAGGGGATACGCTCGTTTACGGCGGACGCGGC
>JADLCF010000379.1 GCA_020847315.1 Bryobacterales bacterium
ATTGCCGGAATGTGCCATTTTGCGGAACGAAGCCAAAGGGGTTTGCGGGCGCCGGGACGGTGGATCGGGAGGGGCCGGGCGTGGCCGCGCCGGAGTCGCACCTGCAAACGGGCAGGTGCTCCATGGAAGCGCTGGCGCGCGGCTGTTTTTTTTTGGCAGCAAGGCCTATTTGTGCGTCCGGTTGATGGTAGCGGCGGCGGGGGCGGATTTGACCTTTGTGGGGGCAGCGGATCGGTGCGGGTGGGCTTCCTCGATGGTGGAAGTGATGGCCTGCGTTGCCGTTACGTGATTCCGGGGTGGAAGCGAATTTTTCTTCGCTGGCTGTGACTGCGATTCAGACGGCTGAGCGATGCAGCGTGAATCGGAGTGGTCTGACTCGCATTGGAGGTTAGGGAATCCACTTCGGTGGGCAAGGGATCGGCGGCTTTGGGACCCTCCATGCGCTCCTCGGAAAGAGGCCTAACGCGGCTGGAATTCCTGCTTGAAGTTGCGTAACCTACGTGGAATCAGCGTGTTAACATAAAGTGAAAGCGATGGAGTCTGTCGGAATGAACCTTTTGGTGCCCATATGCTGTAGTGAGCAGCGTATGGAACTACCAGATATTGTATGTATAGCCGCGAAAAATCGTTCATTCCGACAAACTCGATGCCCGTCACCGAATTTTGATAGCGCAACTCTTTGAACTCTTTGGGCTGCGGCTAGTCCGGCCGCTCGAAGCGGGTGAGCCAGTCCTCGTTCAGCTCAATATGCTTGATGGAATACCGGCGGAAGGTATAGATGATGTGGATCTTTCCGTCGGAGGTCTGGAGGACGGAGGGGTAGGAATACTCTCCGGGGTTGGTTTCGAGTTCGAGCGGCTTTCCCCAGGTCCGCGCTTCATCCTTGGAGAGGACGATGTGCAGCGGCGTTCTGGAGTCGTCCTGATTGTTGAACACCAGAATGACGTGGCCGTTGTTCAGACGGCGCATCGAGATGCCGGAATCGGGATTCTTGAAGATCGTTGGCACGGGCTCGCTCCAGGTTTTTCCGCTGTCGCGAGATTCAGCCGCGAGGATGTTGGGGTACGTGCGCAGAAAAGCGAGCAATGTGCCGTCGGCCCGCTCTATGATGGTGGGCTGTTCGCCGCCGCGCATAATGGCGCTTTGGGTCCAGGTCTTTCCATTGTCTTTGGTGCGGAGAAAGAAGGACCAATCGACGCCATGTCCGTTCAGTTCGTCACTCAGCGGGAGGAGCAGGGAGCCGTCGCGGAGCGTAATCGAGAGATTGCGCGGCAGCCAGCCGTAGGTGTTGTGGTAGAAGGGCTGGTCCGCGCTCCAGGTTCGCCCGTTATCACTGGAGATTCGATAGAACAAGCTGCACTCATCCCAGCCCGACCCCCGGAACATGGGCTGCGAGCC
Organism: Bryobacterales bacterium; assembly: GCA_020847315.1. GTDB lineage: Bacteria > Acidobacteriota > Terriglobia > Bryobacterales > Bryobacteraceae > JACTMJ01. The sequence continues at coordinate 1,399 of JADLCF010000379.1, forward strand.
TTCCATCCGGCCCCAGACGAGCCAGACGCGGCCCTGTTTATCCGTGAAAAGCACGGCGTTTCCGGGGGGCTGCCCTTCGCCGCGAACGATAATCTCAGGCTTCGACCAGGTTTGTTCGCCCTTCTTGCGTCGCGAGAGAAAGAGCACCTGATCGTCGGAGGATTCGTAACTTCCGCCATACCAGGAAACCAGCAGATCGCCGTTTGGGGCCTCCGTGATGGTCGAGCAATGGTGCACGGGATATCCGGGGATGCTCTCGAAGATCAGCTCCGAGGAATAATCGATGGAGCCGTATGGGTATTTCGCGTCCGATTTTGGGAAGACCTTGCCGATCGGCGCGCCTTCCACCTCGGATTCAGCGGCGACGATCGTCTCCCCTGCGGCGGCCATCGTGAGCGCGGCCGTCACGCCTTGGCCGGAGCCATGGAACAGCAATTTCCCCTCCTTATCCAAAAGAAAGACCTCCGGGGTGACCCGGGCACCGAAGTGCTTGCTGGCTTCGCCTTTCGGGTCCAGATACACCGGAAAATTGAAGCCATGCGCTTGGCAGAAGGCGCGCACCTCGGCGCCCGTCTGGTAGCTATTGGGAAAGACTCCGATGAACAGGATACCCTTGCGCCGGAACTGCTGGTTGAGGGAGACGAGCCGGGGCGCGGCCTCTTCCACGCCCGGTCCGCGCGTCGAAAGAAACCAGACGGCCGTGGCCTTGCGCTCCGCGTAATTCTTCATCAGCACGGGGTTCCCCTCGGGAGTGGTTAAGCGAACCTCGCCCGCGCTGGCTCCGATGCCGAGGCTCGCGGCCAGCACGGCCGAGGCCAGCGCGCAAACGAGAAGTGGCAGAACAAAATATCGATGCACGAGATCTCCAATCTACGACAAGGGATTTGGCTCGTATGCCAGGGAGGCCCGCATGCGCTCCGTGTCTTTCCGGGCGGTGAAGAGGACCGCGGCGAGAAGCAAAGCGCTGGCCAGGACATAGGAAAGCGACGTGATGGCCATGGCGTGGCCCAGACCGATACGTTCCGAGAGATAGCCGACAATCACCGGCGCGGTGCCGCCGCCTGCCAGCCAGCCCATCATGTTCATGAAGCCCGTGGCGGTGCCGCGCACCTCGGGCTGGATGACGTCGAACACGGAAGCGAAGATGTTCGCCTGGTAGAAGCCTTGCGCGATTCCCCACCCGATCAGGCTGATAATGAGCAGCTCATAAGAGCCCGTCAGCACGCAGACGGCGGCGAAGGGCGCTTCGAAGAAGATGCCGATGGCTTGCACCAGAATGCGACCGCCCGGCAGGCGTCGGCGCAGGGAATCCGCGAGCCAGCCGCCCAGCGGAGAGCCGAGCATGCTGCTGAACTGGACGTACAGAGTGGCCGTTAGGCCCGCCATCGCCAGGCTCAGGTGAAATGTCTGGTAGAGATACATGGGCAGCCAGGTGAACATGACCATGGCGGTGAAGTTCTCGCACATGAAGGCGGCCATCAGCAGCATGACCGTGGGCGTGCGCCACATGATCTTCAGGAACTGTTTAATGGAGACTCGTTGGCGGATTTCGTCCTGCTCCGTGCCGCCCAGGTCCTCGATGTCCGCAGCACCGCGGCGCGGCTCGATGAGGAAGCGGTGCAGGATCAGCCCGAGCAGCACGCCGCAGCCGCCGAAAATAACAAAGGACGTTCTCCATCCGTGGTGCTCGGCGATGAGACCGGCCAGATAGCCGCCGGCGATCACCCCGATATAGACGGCGGTCTGGTGGATCCCCATGGCGCGCGACCGTGTCCGCTTGCCATGATAATCGCTCACCATGGACATGGAAGCGGGGAAATACATTGCTTCGCCCAGGCCCTCGGCGGCGCGAAAAAACAGGAGTTGCCCGAAATTGCGCGAGAGCGCCGTCGCCATGCACACGAGGCTCCAGACCTGGAGCCCCGTCAGAATTGCGAACTTGCGGCGGATGCGATCCACCAGGGCTCCCGCGAGCGGGCCGGAGAGGCCGTAGACCCAGGCGAAGGAAGAGCCGAGTAGGCCCAATTCGATGTTATTGAGGTTGAATTCCTTCGACAATAACGGGAAGACTGAGAAGACGGCTTGCCTGTCGGCGTAGTTGAAGAAGGCGATCCACCACAACATCGCGACGACGTACCATTTATAGCGCTTAGAAGCGGCTCTCACTGATTCGCCCACCTCGACTGCGCTTCCCGGTACATACGCAGCCGGTCAACGTAGTGCACCTCATTTGTAATCCATTCCCGGACTTTCTTGCCGTGCTCGGTTTCCTGGGGGGCGGAAACGAAGCCGAGTTTGACCCCGAGCGATTTCTCGACCTCCGTCGCCAGGAGGGGCCATGCCACGCCGATATCGGCGGTGACGGGGATGCTGCTCTCCAGTCGGGCGAAGCCCGACATCTCCATGCGGAACGGGATGCCCGTCAATTTGGTCTTGGGCCGCCCCTCGTTGATGGCCGCCTGCACCTCGGACCCCTCGCGCTCTTTGTTCCAGGCGCGCTCGAGGTTTGGGTCGAGGTCGATCCTCACGAGCGTGCGGCCGTCCAGACTATAGGTTCGCAGATGGTTCCAGTACGCCCAAATGCCGTGGCCCGTGTAGGTCTCGAGGGGACCGTCGTGGATTTCCTGGGTGAGCGCGATCGCGGATTCGATGATGACGTCGGCCGAGCCGAGCAGGTCCGCGACGGCGCGGGCGCGGCGGCCAATCGAGATGCAGTCTCCGATCGCGATGCCCACGGCGCCGCCTCCCACAAGCTGCGGGATCGAGACCAGCACCGGGACGCCGCGCCGGGCGCCCGCGCCGATCATCGTGAGAGGGTCCGCGCCCATGCCGGCGAAGGCTTCGAGAGAGACGCCGTACTGGCTGGCCGCGCCCAGAATCTCGTGCGCCAAGCGCTCGGTTCGAAGCCCGAGCGGCCAAGCCATGTTCCCGGCGGCCTTGATGATGCTCTTTCCGGGCGCCGCGGCCAGGCGGTCATAGAGATCCCAGCCCCCGGCGAACTCCTTCTCCATCCGGGCGCGGGAATCCTTGGAGAGTTCGGTGATTTCGAAGATGCGTCCGCGCGGGAGCAGTTCGAACGGGAGATTGGGCAGGCCCTCCTCGAGCACGACGCGTTTCACGCGATCAAGCGTGCCCGCCATTTCATGCGCCACCACGGCCGAGCTGGTGAGAACGCCATCCACCAAGCCCTTATGGATCATTTCCGCGATCAGGGTGGTGACGCCTTCATGGATATTGGGGCCGCTGCCGGTTGCGACCACCACGCGCCCGCCACGCTCCTTGGCTTCGACGATGGCCCGGACCGCGCGATCGAGGTGCGCGCGGGAAGTCTTTGGAAGGGACTCCCGCATGGCGCGGAGTTCTTCTTCCGTGGGTCTCACCGGGCAACCTCCCCGGCCATGATTTGCCGCACGCGTTCGAGATCTTCCCGCGTATCCACGGATACCAGGGCGCGCTTGGAGTTCGTCGTCACCGTTTGAATCGCGATGCCGTTTTCAAGCGCCCGCAACTGCTCGAGGCCCTCGACGAGTTCCAGGGGCGTTTGCGGCAACTGGGTCAGCCGCTCGAGGCACTCGCGCGTATACGCGTACATGCCGATGTGCTCGAGCACCTGGAATTCGGGCAGCCGGAAGCGGGGGTAGGGCACGAGCGAACGGGTGAAATAGAGAGCCCGTCCGCGGATGTCGCGAACCACCTTGACCACCGAGGCATCACTCTCGGTTTCCTCACCAACGCGTTTCACGAGAGTGCACATGCCGACGTCGGGATTCGACTTCAGCCCTTGGACGCACTCGTCGATCATGAGGGGGTCCAGTAGCGGCTCGTCGCCCTGGATGTTCACGGCGATATCCGCGCCTGATTTGGCAATCACCTCGGCCACCCGGTCCGTGCCGCAAGCGTGATCCGCGCGAGTCATCACCACTTGGCCGCCAAAATCCCGGACGGCAGCGGCGATCCGTTCATCGTCGGTGGCGACCACGACCGAATCCAGCTCCGATGCCCCCGATGCGGCTTCGTAGACATGCCGCACCATCGGCTTGCCATGGATATCCGCGAGAGGTTTGCCTTCCAGCCGGGAGGACTTGAAGCGTGAGGGTATAACGCCAATGATTTTCATGAGGCTTTCCTTTTCGCACTGTATGAGAGCGTTTTATGATTTCCGGTGAGGCTCACTTCGGTGAACGGCTGGGCTTTCTTCCAATCCTCGAACCACGACAGCATCTGCCCGATCTGGTCTTGGCGGTGCTTCGAGAGCGGGATGTGGAGCGGGCCGTTGCCGATGCCGCGCGCCGCCAGCAGAGTGCGAACCGCCCACGGGATGGGCAACTGAACGATCCGCGCGATGACCTCGGCGAGGCTGCTCTGGAGAGCTTCGGCTCTCGCTTGGTCGCCTTCCTGGTGGCTGTGATAGATCGCGGTGATGATTTCGGGCGCGAAGGACGCGATGCCGGAAATGATGCCGTCCCAGCCGGCCCGCAAGGCGGGCAGAATCACGCTATCCTCGCCCACGAAGAGCCTGAAGCCGTTTTGCGCGGCTGCCGCGGCGAGCGGGCCGAAGGCGGCCACGTTGCCGCTGCTATCCTTCATGCCAACCAGGTTTGGAATTGAAGAGAGGAGATCGATCGCGGTTTGCACCTCGATGGGGTTGGTGAAGCCGGGCAGGTTATAGAGCAGGCACGGGACCGGCACGGAAGCGCATACCTCGGCGGTGAAGGCCGCCAAATCTTCCTGCGCGTACCGGAAGAAATACGGCATGGTGATCAGCAGCGCATCCGCGCCGGCCGCCACCGCCTCGTTCGCGAGGCGCAGCGTGGGGTAGATGGAGGAGGCGCCGATGCTGGCAAGCACCTGGCCGCGCCCCGCCGTCAGGGCGACGGCGCGGCGGATCAGCGCCGCGCGCTCTTCCACGGTGAAATGGGGGTACTCCGCGGTGCCCCCGCCAAGCACGATGCCGTTCACCTTGCGGTCCAGGACAAAGTTCGCAACTTGATCGAAGGTCTCGAAATCGACGCGGCCGTCCTCGCCGATCGGGGTGATCAGGGCCGCAAAAACGCCATTTAGTGAAGATTTCGTCTGTGTTCGCATTTCTGGGTCAGCATATCACTACCCAAAAACACTGTCAACGAAAATAAAACGCTGTTTCACAGGTGAGACAACCACAAATCTGCCTGGGCGCCGCATCCCTCTCCCTTGGGGCTGCACGCATAGAAACCGGCCCGCGCGATCTCCGCTTCGCCAGGCGCGAGGTGCGCCACGCGGATGAGCCTCCACTGCTCGCTCCCCGGGTGGGCGTATTCCACTTCGAAATCGTTTCCCTGGCGGCGGATGCGCAGGGCATAAGCAAGGTCCGCGCCGGGAGGGAAGGGTTCCATGGACCAATCCGAAAAGCCGGAGTTGGTGACCACCGCGCCGAGCCGCGGGCTAGGCGAATCGGCCTCCACGGAGGTTTTCAGCCAGCAATCCTCTGAGAAGCGCACCATCAGGCCCGCTTGGTCGTACTGCGCGGAGGGGCTTATGCGGATCGTGCCGGTGAGAAGGAAATCGCCTGGGGCCCCGGTATGGAAAAAGTGGCCGTTATCGGCGCGGAAACCGTAGTGTGTGCGCTGCCAAAAATCGGTTTGCGCGGCCGTCCGGAGCACGACCCGTGAGTGCGCCGGATCAGCAGACCATTCGGGCGGAGGCGAAAGCCAGGTAAAGGTGGAAATCATATGCTTGAAATGATGCCACACAAGGTCTATCATTGTTTGCTTTAACTCGTTGGGCGTGTCATATTCAAGCAGGTCACTCAGAAATTGGAACGATCTGAGGCTATGCCAAACAAAAATAACCCCTTGCCGGCATCCGGCAATCCAGAATCAGAACGCTACTATTCCCGTGCGATCGGCAACGCGTTGCGCATCCTTGAGATTTTTCAGCGCGTCGGAGAGCCTCTAGCTCTCAGCGAGGTGGCCCGGCACGCGAAATTGCCCAAAAGTTCCGTATTCCGGATTTTGCGCACCTTTGAAATCGAGGGGTATTTGCAGCGGATCGACGGCGACCGTTTCGAACTGAGCGGTGCGGCGGTTCTCGCGTCGAACCAGCTATCGAGCCGGATCACGGAGGCCGCCCGGCACTATATGCGGCTGCTCAGCCAGGAATTTGGCGAAACCATCAGCCTGGCCTACTTGTTCGAGAATCACATTGAAGTGACGGCCGTCGTGGACAGCCCGCACCGGATTCAGATGGGAAACGCGGTGGGCGCCATTCTGCCTCCGCACGCGAGCTCGCTCGGCAAGTGCATCGCGGCATTTCAAACCGAAGACCGGGCGGAGAAGCTGGTCCGGGCCTTCGGCCTCGTCCGTTTCACTCCCAATACGACCGTCGACGAGGCCTCCCTGAGCAAGGAATTCGAACTGGCGCGCGCGCGGGGCTACGCCATGGATTCCGAGGAGAGCGCACTTGGGGGCAACTGCGTCGGCGCGCCGATCCTCTGGAAAGAAGGCCACGCCGTCGCGGCCATTAGCATCTCGGTGCCCAAGATGCGCTACCGCAACCCCGAACGTCTGATCGCCGCGGTTCGCGACGCCGCGACCGCCATTTCGGGCGAACTTCGCTCGGCTTAGCGGATCTTGAAGAACCTCAAAGCCTCGTAGCCCGGCCGCCGGGCTCTTTTCACCGTCACGCGGCCGTTGCGCCGCCATCAGGGCGGGCCTCCGGTGGCGGCACGGCGCGAATTCCGCCCCGGCGCGCCCCTTTCCGGGCGTTCCCCCGCCGTTGGGAGTTGTTTCGCCGCGTTCCCCGGCGGGCTCTCCGGCAGGTTCTCCGTCAGCCGCCCCGGCGTTCTACCCGCGCCTCAAGGGCGGTTCCCTGCTTCCCGCGAAAGGCCCAACAAAAGCCGTCGTGAAAGCCGCCGCGAAAGCCCTTGGCGTCCTCGCAATCGCGCCATTTCGAGCTTGCCAATCAAACTGATGTTTTATCTAGGAAACGAAGTTTCAAAAAAGATCTTGATCCGAATTGAAAGTGATGATAAATTAACCCTGATCCTAGCTTGGGGAGAAAAATATGCCACATGTGAAACGGCTCATGGCGCGAGTTGCCGTGTCCCTCCTAATTTTGGCCGCTGCCGGGTTCTCCCAGAACCCCTCCGGGGCAATCGCGGGCGTTGTCAAGGACGAAACCGGCGCGGTGATTCCCACCGCCACGGTTACGGCTGTTCAAGAAGCGACGAATGCTCGCTGGACCGCAACCGCCGACAGCGCGGGAGCCTACACGTTCCGCGCGCTGCCAATTGGCTCGTATCGGATCGAAGTGGAAATGGCCGGCTTCAAACGGTATGAGGCAACCGGCATCCGCGTGCAAGTAAATGAAACTTCACGTGTCGATCCAACCCTTGGGGTCGGCTCCGTGACGGAATCGATCGAGGTGGAGGCTTCGGTAGTGCATGTCGACACGGAGACGGGCACTCTCAAAACGGTGGTCGATCAGCGCCGCATTGAGGATCTGCCCTTGAATGGCCGCGATGCCCTGCAATTAATGCGTCTAGTCGCGGGTGTGCAGACTTATCAAGGTTCAGGCGTCACGTCGGATTCGACGTATCCCGGTGTTGTTCCAGTATCGGTGAACGGCGGCCGCGGGAACACGGTGAACTACATGCTTGATGGCGCTCAACATAACGATCACTACAATAACGCTCCGAGTCCGATGCCTAATCCGGATGCTCTGGCGGAGTTTAGTGTCCAAACCAACAACTTCAGCGCGGAATTCGGCCGCAACTCGGGCGGAGTAGTCAACGCGGTAACCAAGTCGGGAACCAATCAGGTACACGGCAGCGCCTTCGGCTACTTGCGCCACCACGTCTTGAACGCGACAAATTTTTTTGCGCCGGTAAAAGCCGATAAACCAAATGAGCGCGAAGACGATGGGCTTAAACGTAGCCAATTTGGGGCCACACTGGGCGGGCCGGTATTCTTGCCAAAGTTCTACAATGGCCAGGATCGTACCTTTTTCTTCTTCTCCTATCAGGGAACACGGATCCGCCGAATCCCTTCCACTCAGTTCAATGAGGTTCTGACGGCGGCTGAGCGGAACGGAAATTTCTCGGACTTGTTGCCGGACCAGGTCCTTCTCGATCCAGCGACCCATCAGCCGTTTCCGAATAATCAGATTCCTCAATCATTGATGAATCCGGTAGCTACCGCCTTCACGACGAATTTTATTCCGCTGCCGACAGCGGGCGGCCGGCGGGTTATCACCACAACCACCGAAAACTTCGACGATGATCAGTTTCTGGTAAAGGGCGATCATTCATTCGGGGATGCGAACCGGGCCTCTGGGAGTGTCAGTATCTCAAAAGCGTCGGTGCCTGGCTTTCTCAATCCGAACAACTATCTGGAGATGACTCCGACCTCGGCATGGCGTAATTACAGCGTTTCGATTGCTGATACGCACACGTTTTCCCCCACGTTAACCAACCATGCGACATTCGGTTACAACCGCACGATCGGAGGAATGACGCCGATTCTGCCTGCGCAAGGGTGGGTTGGGCTCGGTTCAAATATCGTGGAGGACACAGCGCGCCAGCTTTACCTCTCTGTACAAGGGCCATTCACGGGTTTCAACACCGCCGAAACCGAGACCTTTCCCCGGCGTGAGTATCAGGCTTCCGATGTCGTGCGGTGGATGAATAATCGCCATCAGATTAGTATTGGCGGAGAATATGGCTACGGACTTGGCGACAATGCCGGGAACTTCCGGGCGAATGGACGATTTTACTTCGAACACGCGGCGGGGTTTTCCGGTTATGCGCCCGCCGACTTTCTGCTGGGCAAATTTTCACGGTTCCAGCAGAGTTCGGGTGAATTCAAGGAGACGCGGTTTCACCGATTTGGACTTTTCTTTCAGGATACGATGCGATTGTCTTCGCGCGTGACACTGGGCGCCGGGTTGCGCTGGGAGCCGTTTTTCCCGTTTTCGGACAAATTGGGACGGCTGGCTGGATGGAACCCCGGAGCCCAATCGTTGCGCTTTGAAAATGCGCCGATGAATATCCTTTATGCGGGGGATCCAGGAATCCCGGCCGGAGTCTACGGCACCGCTTGGAAGAATTTCGCACCGCGCCTCAGCCTGGCGATCGATTTAACCGGCGATGGCAAAACCAGCCTGCGGCTTGGTTACGGCCTGTTCTACGACACGCCCAACACCATTTCAACCAACGGCCAGGCCAACCAGGCGCCATTTGGCTCATCGGTCACAGTCCGTGGCACCGATGTGAACTCCATGAGCGAGCCGTACGCCGGCTTCCCAGGCGGGAATCCGTTTACAAAGGTTGGAATAAGCGCCTTCGGAACAAGCGCACTGGTTCCGCCTAGAGATGCCCAGTTTGTGCTGCCAATGTCGGCCACGGTGTACAGCATGTCAAACCGCAATCCGTACAACCAGGCATGGAACCTCACGCTGGAGCGGCAACTGTCTTCTTCCCTGGTGACACGAATGTCCTACGCGGGATCGAAGGGTACCGCGCTGCTTGGCGGGCGGGATATCAATGCGCCCCTCCCCGACGCAACAGCGAGCACAGCGACAATTGACATACGCCGTCCGCTGTATCCGAATTACACCAACATCTCTTTACTCGAGTCAGTTGGAAACTCGTCGTTCCATTCACTTCAACTCACACTGGAAAAACGTTTCAGTGCGGGTTTCTCACTGCTGGGAAATTATATGTGGTCAAAATCAATCGACAATAATGTGGGCTCGGCCAACAAAGGGAATGGCACCTCCGTGACCAACCCTCTCAACCAGAAGTTCGACCGCGGCTTATCGGACTTCGACAAAGCGAGCGTCTTCAACCTCTCCGCGTTGTGGGAGATTCCCGCGCGGTTCCGGAACCCCGTGGCGGCCGGTGTGCTCAACAACTGGAATCTCTCCGCGATCGTGGCGGCTCAATCGGGATTTCCGTTCACCGTGCTGAGTGGAGAGGATAACGCCCGTAACGACCAGGGCCCGCAACGTGCCGACCTTGTGGGTAACCCGCACCTCTCGGGAAGCCGTGGCAAGGGCGAAAGAATCGCGCAGTGGCTTCGGGCGGACGCCTTCGCGCCGAACGCTCTGGGCACCTATGGGACTCTCGGACGTAATACGTTCCGCGGACCTGGCATGACAAACGTGGATTTAGGCCTCCAGAAACGGTTCCCGATCGGGGAGAATCTCGTTACCGAATTTCGGGCCGAGGCTTTTAACCTGCTCAATCACACAAACCTAAATAATCCTGTCAATGAAATGTCGGAGACCGATTTCATGCGGATTACTAGCGCTCGTGATCCGCGTATTCTTCAATTTGCATTGAGAGTGACATGGTAAGACGAACTTTTCTGACTCTGGCAACGGGAGCCGCCGCGTGCGGCTCCCTCGGGATCAATTGTGCGAGGACTCCGAGTGCGTCTCGAGTGTTGAAGCACACGGAGGTTTGCCGCAAGGAGAGCCGGTACGGAGGCTGGCCGGCAAACCACGGCGGCTGGAACTGGGGAGATGAGATTCTGATTGGGTTCGAGCTGGGATGGTTCCGCCCCAATCCGAAAGATGGCCACGCAATCGACTATGACCGTCCAGCCGAACACGTGCTTGGGCGCAGCCTGGACGGAGGCGAGACCTGGGCCGTCGAGTGGAATGACGGATTGAAGCCTCCGCCCGGGGCGAAAATCGCGGATGTGCCTTCTCAGGAAGGGGGAAAAGGGCTCACGGACTGCCCTGGCGGAATCGATTTTACGAGTCCCGGCTTCGCGCTCACCGCAAGGATGGACAGTGTGGATGCGGGCCAGTCTCGCTTCTATTACACGCTGGACCGCGGAAAACAGTGGGATGGACCGTTCCGTATCCCGAATTTCGACCAGCCGGGTACCGCCGCTCGCACGGACTACCTCATCAATGGCCCCCATGACATGACGATGTTTCTCACCGCCGCCAAACGGAACGGAAAAGAAGGACGTATCATTGCCGTTCGAACCGAGGACGGCGCGAAGACGTGGAGGATGCTCTCCTTCGTGTGCCCGGAACCGGAGGGCAGAGATTATGCGATTATGCCATCGTCGGCGCGGTTGCCGGGTGGAGCGATCCTTACGGCAATCCGTTACCGCGAGTGGATTGATTTGTACCGTTCGGACGACGACGGGAATAACTGGAAACACGTCAGCAGGCCCGCGCCAAAGACAGGCGGCAACCCGCCCAGTATGGTGCGGCTCAGCGACGGCCGCATCGCGCTGACCTATGGATACAGGATTGAGCCCTGCGGAATTCGGGCTCGGCTCAGTAAAGACGAGGGCGAAACGTGGGGTGACGAAATCGTTCTTCGCGACGATGGTGGCAATTGGGACTTAGGCTATCCTCGCACTGTTCAGCGGACCGACGGCAAGCTGGTGACGGTGTATTACTACAACACGGACACCCATGCCGAACGATTTATCGGCGCCACCATTTGGGACCCAGGCGATTGAGTAGAATGCCACAACGGGGTTCGCGTTGAAGCAACGGACGGCGGGTTTCGCCGGGAGCTTCCGTACTTGCGGCGAAACCGTGTCCGCGATCACCGGTACACCGGTACTGCTAAACGAACACTTCGGAGGATCTTATGGTAAGAAGGACTTTCCTGACGCTAGCGACAGGCGTGGCGGCGTGCGGCCCCTTGGCCGTGCGGAGCGCGCGGGCAGCTGCTTCGCCGCAAGTATTGCGCCATGTCGATGTCTGCCGCAGGGAAGGGAGGTATGGCGGCTGGCCGGCGAACCATGGCGCTTGGATCTGGGGGAATGAGATCCTCGTCGGGTTTGAACTTGGCTGGTTCCAGGCGAAACGGGGAGACGGCCACGCGATCGATTGGGACCGGCCGGCCGAGCATCTGCTTGCGCGCAGCCTCGATGGCGGCGAGACGTGGCGCGTGGAGCAAAACGACGGCTTGCGGCCTCCGCCGGACGAGAGAGTCGCCGGAGTGCCGGTTGAGCCGGGCGGGAAGCCGCTCACGGATTGTCCGGGCGGAATCGATTTCACGAGCGCCGGTTTCGCGCTGACGGCGCGCATGAACAGCGTGGATGCGGGCCAGTCTCGTTTCTATTACACGCTGGACCGGGGAAAGCAGTGGGAAGGGCCATTTCGCATTCCCGATTTTGGCCAGCCCGGCACGGCCGCCCGCACGGATTACCTTGTCAACGGGCCGCACGATCTGACGATGTTTCTTACGGCGGCCAAGCGGAACGGCAAGGAAGGGCGCATCATTGCCGTTCGAACCGAGGATGGCGCGAAGACGTGGCGGATGCTCTCCTTCGTATGTCCGGAGCCAGCCGGCGACGACTACGCGATTATGCCATCGTCCGTGCGCCTGCCGGGCGGGGCGATCCTGACGGCGATCCGCTACCAGAAGTGGATCGATCTGTACCGCTCGGAGGACAACGCGAAGACGTGGCGCTACATCGGCCGGCCCGCGCCGAAGACGGGCGGCAATCCGCCGAGCATGGTGCTTCTCGCGGATGGCCGCATCGCGCTGACCTACGGCTACCGGCGAAAACCGTACGGCATCCGGGCACGCCTCAGCAGCGACGAGGGTGCCACCTGGGGCAAGGAGATCATCCTGCGCCAGGACGGCGGTAATAGCGATCTTGGATACCCGCGCACGGTGCAGCGCCCCGATGGCGTGCTGGTGACCATGTATTACTACAACACGGACCGGCTGGCGGAGCGCTTCATCGGCGCGACCCTTTGGACGCCGGGCGCCTGATGGCGAACGGTGCGTCCCGAACGGCGCGTCCGAGGACGGGCGTTCGGGATGGTATGTCCGGGGTGACGGGTGCCGGAGCGTGTGAGGCTGGCTGCTTTCCGACGGCGGGATGGATTGCGGAGCGGGAGGAAGCGGCGTGGCGCTCGCGCGGGGGCATGCGAGCGCCACACCATCACCGGGGCCGTTTCATCGCTTAAACTGCCCCGAGGGGTTTGAGCCGGATCCGGCTACGAATCCGCCGCAGCTTCGCTCAAGGGAATGCCTAGTGCGGCCGCGACGCCTTCGCCGTAGGCCGCATCCGCTTGCGAACAGTTCCGGATGTGCCTTACTTTGATCTCCTTGGGCGCGTCGCCCATTGCGCGCGCCGTGTTCTCAAACAGCAGC
>JADLCF010000380.1 GCA_020847315.1 Bryobacterales bacterium
ACCAAAACGTAACCAAGGGGCATGCCAATCGCATGGTAGCATTGCAGTTGCAGCAAATGTGCTTGGGAATAAGCCCGGACGCTGGTAAAGTGAGAACAAACAAGTTCTTGAGAATCTGTTTGCTTCTTACGTTCATGGCCGTCCTCTCGCAGTCTTATCTTCCGGCTTCCGAGCGCTTGGCTCCGGGCGTCACCGGAGAACTGCGGAACGCGGTCCATGGGCCTGCGCAGGCGCATGGGAACCCCTCGCAGGCGAGCCCCGCGCAACGGTCACGGCCCCCGGCGGTGACGCGGCGCGTATCCACCGTGCTTGTCGACGAACAGACCGGCCGGCTTGTGAGGGTACGGGGGCGTAACGCCCCGCGCCGCAGCGCCACGGACGAGCGGGAGGCCATTCGCGATGCGCGGCAAGTGGCCAGGAAGACTCCCGCCGTGGAACCCGGCGAGATTCGAGAGCTTATTGATCGCACCGCCCGCAAGCATGGAGTAGACCCCAAACTCGTGCATTCCGTGGTTCGCGTGGAGAGCAATTATGAGCAGAAGGCGATCTCACCCAAAGGCGCGCTCGGCCTGATGCAGTTGATCCCAGCCACCGCGAAGCGCTATGGCGTGGATAACCCATTCGATCCCAGCCAGAATATCGACGGCGGCGTGCGTTACCTCAAGTTTTTGACGGAGCGGTTCCAGGGCGATCTGCAGTTAGCCCTGGCCGCATATAATGCGGGCGAAGGCGCAGTGGATCGTCACGGTGGAATTCCGCCGTATCGGGAAACCCGCGCGTATGTCACCAAGGTGACGCGAGGGTTGAATGCGGATAATGCGGAGGGAGAGAGCGTCGCGCTGTTAGCTGCGCCTTCCAAGCCCGCTATGGATTCGCTCGAAGTTGCCGGATTCACCGGGACCGGCTCAATGCAGGAAAGCAACGTTGCGCCGTCGCGTATAGCGGCGGTGCGAATGTACACGGACAGCGAAGGGCGCCTTCATTTGGAGACAGTCCAATAGGCCCATTCGTTCTACGGGCGGTGGCATGGTTTTTCGAGTAGGAGGAGTCGGACGATTCCCTGGATGGCTGTGGCAGGCGCTGGCAATCGGGATTTGCCTGATGTTTGCGACGCCTCACGTGCGAGCGCTGGCGCTTGAGGAGATTCGCTTCTGGAGTCTCGGCGACATCACCCGCGTGGTGGTTCAGTTTGACGGCGAGTTCCGATACAAGTGGGCGAGGCTCGAAAATCCTCCGCGCGTTTTCTTCGACCTTCCGGAAGCAAGTCTTGCCGTGGACGGAGCGAGAGAGCCGGGCCGCATGCGCCTCATCGAGGTGAATGACCGTGTCCTGAAGCGAATCCGTTTCGCGGAGAACACCCCCGGAAGTTCACGCGTGGTGCTGGATTTCGCGGGAGACTTCGAATTCACGGCTTCCCAACTTGCAAACCCGCCACGCCTGATCATCGAGGTGCGCAACCCGAACCATCAGGACGGAAAAGTGGAAGTCAGCCGCACGGGCGGAGTGGGCAGCCCCACGAAGCCGCTCGCGCAGGGAGAGTTCTCTCCTGCCGCATCATCGGCCAAGCCGCAAGCCGCCACCGCGCCGGTGGTTACCGCAAAGGTGGACCGGGAGATTCCGGCCTCCCGGCCGAGCCCTCCGCCCACCGTTCCTGCGCCGAATCGTTCCCCGGCTCCTTCCAACGCCACGCCGCCAGTCCAGACGGCGGCTTCTCTGCCTGTGGACAAGAAACCGGAACTGCCGGCTCCCACTCCAGCGACTCCCTCTACCCCGGCCCGCCCAACCTCTCCGGGCCGGGAAACGCATGCGGAGGAGATAGAAGCCGTATCTCTCGGCAGACCGGCCGCGCGGACAGCCACCGGGCAGCAAAGCCTCACGCGAGCGTTGGGGCTGAAAATTGGCAGAGTGGTGATCGACCCCGGGCACGGCGGCAAGGATCATGGCACAACCGGCGCGAACGGTCTTCTGGAAAAGGACCTGGTGCTTGACATCGCCAAACGCGTGAAGGCGCTAGTCGAAGAGAAATTGGATAACGAAGTGCTGCTCACCAGGGAAACCGATGATTTTGTGGCGCTCGAAGAGCGTGCTGCGTTCGCGAACCGGCACCGGGCAGACCTGTTCGTTTCGCTGCACGCCAATTCCTCCCCGTTTCGGCTCGCCAGCGGTCCGGAAACGTTTTACCTGGATTTCACGACGTCTCGCGAATCCATGGATATCGCCGCCAGGGAGAACGCTTCCGCGACGAAGTCCGTAGCCGATCTTCAGGACATCGTGAAGAAGATCGCATCAAAAGATAAGCGCGATGAATCGCGGGACTTTGCGGCAAAGATGCAGGGTTCTCTCTTCAAAGCACAGCGTACCGCGGGAACCGCCAAGAAGAACCGAGGCGTGAAATCGGCGCCGTTTATCGTCCTCGTGGGAGCGGAGATGCCCTCCATCCTCGTGGAGATTGGATTCCTGAGCAACAAGCGGGAAGAGACGTCACTGAAGTCTCCCGATTACCGGCAGTCCGTTGCCCAAGCCGTCTTTGATGGCCTCAATAACTACCTGTCCTCGTTGAGCCACTTCGATTCCAAGGTGAGAGCGGCCAAAGAGTAGTGGATAGGCGACACACGCGGGGGTGGACGGAGCCTTTGGCTTCGCCTTGGCTGGGCCTGCCGTTCCGGGGAGGGTAGACCCGCCGTTACCGGATCTCCCAGTCGATGCCTTGGAGACTGGCCGCGTAGAGGTCAACGGGAAGTGCGGACACGCGGTTTCGGCCTTCCCGCTTGGACTCATAGAGCGCCTCGTCGGAGGTGCGTAGCAACATCTCAAGACTATCGCTTCGCGTTGGGATCGACGCCGTGCATCCGAGGCTGACTGTCACCGGAATCGATTCATCCCCCCGCCGGATGCTCATTGACTCGACGGCGCTGCGAATTCGCTCCGCGGTGCGAATGGTCTCATCGAACCCGCACCCCGGAACGACCATGAGAAATTCTTCCCCGCCGAACCGTCCGATCGAATCTGTCGGCCGCAAGGCACCCTGCATCGCCTTCACCGTTTCGAGCAACACGTGATCCCCGAAAAGGTGTCCCCTGGTATCGTTGATCTGCTTGAAATGGTCAAGATCGGCCAGGATCACGCCAACAGGCTTCCCGGTTGACTTGCTCGCCTTCATTTCCGCTTCCAAACGGTGGAAGATCGTCCTGCGATTCCACAAGTGCGTCAGCGGGTCTCTCATCGCCTCTTCCCGAAGCGCTTCCTGGGCTTTCACCAGCTCCTCTTGCAGATGCAGAATGCGTTTCCCGGCGCGGATCCTGGCAGCCAGTTCGTCCAGGATGTAGGGCTTGCCCAGGTAGTCGTCCGCGCCCGCATCCATTCCTTCGATGATGCTTTCCTTGTCCTTCCGTGCCGTTAACAGAATGATATAGGTGTAGAGTTTTGAGCTTTGATCGCGGATCAACTGCGAGAGCTGCGGGCCGGAGTACCCGGGCATCATCCAGTCCAGGATGGCTAGTATTGGCCCTTCCTCCTGTTGGAGCAACTGCCAGGCCATCTCGCCATCGCGGGCAGAGAGCACCTGATAGCCCCACTTCGAAAGGGTCACCTCCAGCAATCGAAGTTGCACAACGTCGTCTTCTGCAACCAAAACTTTCATCAGTCACTCACATTCAGCGAGATCTACGCCGCAACCGGTGCGAGCGGCACTCCTGAATCCGCGTAATTCCAAAAACTTAGGTGTTGTCCCATCGTAAACGGTAGCTTCCGCGGGGGGAAGCGATTTCAGGTACCCATTGAGCCTGTTGACGGTACAGAAGGGTTGTTTGTTCGCCCTGTCTTCAGGCCGGCGCCCCTCCCGCTGTAGCTCTTATCGGTGATATCACAGTGAAGCATTAGCAGTTAACGAGTGAAACCATCTTTCATTTTGTTGAGCTTCATCGATCAAAGACGAGCCCCTGCCTTCGCGATCCTCCACGAAATGGTACGGATCGCCAGAAATGGTGTTAGATTAAGATTTAGAAACCTTAAACGACAGTTTGCCGTCCAATCACCTGGAGTCGCGATGACGTTGCGGAACGAAAGTCGTCACGGAGAAATCCCCATTTCAAGAATTTTTTTGATGCGACTCCGAAATTCGCTTTCGCTATCTCCTTTGCGGTGTTACGCTTTTAGGATATAGGAGTGTTTTATCCAGTTCGAGCCAGAGGAACTCCTGCATGATCTATAGCCGATCTTCAGAATATGCCATCCGGGCCTTCGTCCACCTCGCTCAGGTCACCGACGCGAAATACGTCATGGTGAAGCAGATTGCCGAGCAGGAGGGGATCCCCGCTCACTTTCTCGCGAAGATTCTTCAGCAACTTGCACGGAAAGGATTGTTGCGGTCGAGCAAAGGGCCCACGGGTGGATTCTGCTTGCGGCAGTCGGCGGAGGACATCACGCTCTTCTCCATCGTCGAGGCGCTCGACGGCATGACGGACTACGAGAAGTGCATCAGCGGCCTCTCCGAGTGCAGCGACGAGGCTCCCTGCGGGATGCACGATTCGTGGAAAGAACTCCGATTGCGTATATTGGATTATTTGGAGGGCACTTCGATTGCGGACCTCGCCAGAGCGCTCGACGACAAGCGAAAGCTTCTCGCGAAGGCGAAGAAACCCCGCAAATCGGCGGCCGCCCGAAAGAACTAGATACCCCGGCGCCCGATGCGCCGCGGGAAAGTCCGCGGCGTGACGTCGCAGGAGGTATTTCCATGAGCAGTTCCGTACTCGTCCCTATGGTGGTCGAGCAGAGTTCCCGCGGGGAGCGGGCGTACGATATCTATTCCCGGCTCCTGAAAGAAAACATCATCTTCCTGGGAACTCCGATTGACGATCAGGTGGCGAATCTGATCATCGCCCAGTTGTTATTCCTGGCGGCCGAGGATCCCCAGCGAGATATTTCGCTCTACATCAACTCCCCTGGGGGCAGCATCA
>JADLCF010000381.1 GCA_020847315.1 Bryobacterales bacterium
ATTTCGATCAGGCTCCGGGCTTGGTGAAGGAAGGGGAAGGCGACCATACCGCATGGGTGCTCTACACGTCGATTGGCGATAAGAAGCTCGGCATTATCGTCGTGGGCCAGCACGTGGAGGGGTAATCTTCGTTTTGACCGGATAAGCGAAGAGGGGCGCCGCGGATATTCGCGCGCGCCCCTCTTTTGTCTGAATCCTATGCCGGACGCCTCAGTAGACGCCCTGTTCTTCGAGCCACCGCTCCGCCTCAATGGCCGCCATGCAGCCGGCGCCCGCCGCTGTGATCGCCTGGCGGTAGACTTTATCCTGCACGTCTCCGGCATGGAAGACGCCTTCGATATTGGTTCTGGCTCCGCCGTGCGAGACGATGTAGCCCTCGCTATCGAGGTCGAGTTGAGAGACGAATGGCTTCGTATTGGGAATATGCCCGATCGCGACGAAGAACCCGTCGATCGGATAGAGGGTAACCTCTCCGGTGACGACGTTCTTCAGCTTCACGCCCGTGACATGGCCTTCGGCGACGTCGAGCACATCTTCCACCACGCTGTTGGTGATGATTTCGATCTTCGGATTGGCTCTGGCCCGCTCCAACATGATCTTTGAGGCGCGAAACTCCTCGCGCCGGTGGACCAGGCGCACCCGCTGGGCGAATTTCGTGAGAAAGTTCGCTTCTTCCATCGCGGTATCGCCGCCGCCGATCACCATGACTTCCTTGCCCCGGTAGAAAAACCCGTCGCAGGTGGCGCAGGAACTCACGCCGTGCCCGATCAACTTCTGCTCCGAAGGCAGGTGCAGCCAGCGGGCCGAGGCGCCCGAAGCAACAATCAAGGAACGCGCCTCTATCCATTCGCCATCGATATTCAAGCGGAAGGGGCGTTGCCGAAGATCGGCCTCGATCACGGTGCCGTGGCGGTACTCCGCGCCGAAGCGTTCCGCCTGCAGCTTCATGTTTTCGACGAGTTCCGGCCCCATCACGCCATGGACGAAGCCGGGGAAATTCTCGACTTCCGTGGTGAGGGAAAGCTGGCCGCCCGGCTCATGGCCGCCGACGACGAGAGGGCTCAGATTTGCCCGCGCGGTATAGATTGCGGCCGTGTTTCCGGCGCACCCAGAGCCAATAATCACAACTTTACGCATGCCATTAAGGATGCTACCACGGCGGCCAAAGTGACGGCTTTCGGGAGCGTGGACGGGCGCATTGAGCGGTGGGCCTCGACCGGGCGGGCGCATTTACCCGATGTAATCGAAGAGGCTGCGCTGGTTATTCGAGGAGCGCGCCTTGAACGCGGCATCGATATGAATTTGGCCCTGCTGTAGGTCCGTGATCGATTCCACCATGTCCGCGTCGCGAACCTCCTTCAATTCGGCGCGCAATTGCAGCGTGAGCTTGTTGGCGTAGTCCACGCCATCGAGGACCCGGTTCATGGCCCCGCCGTAGAAGGCGGATTTGCGGCTGAGGTGGTCAGCCGATTGCTTGACGAGGGCGAGCGATTCGCGCAGGAATTGCTGGTAATCTTCGGGCGTGGCGAAGTTTTCGACGGGCGCAGCCAGGGCGAAGCGCAGACGGTTGAGCGCGTAGAAGACGTTATTGCCGGAGGGTTCGGCGGGGTTCGCATCACTGCGCTCATCGAAGATCTCGACTGCCGAGATGGCAACACGGAAGGTGTAGCCCGCCGGATGGGTGATCTCGCGATTTGCGTTCACGGAGAGGATGTTATCCACCTCTTCCGCGCCGGTATACCCATTCACCGGCGCGGGGTTGGTAAAGACGGGCAGGTTGTTTGCCGCGTAACTCCAGGGGGCGGAGGGCGAGGGTAGTGGATTGCCTTCCGCATCGGTCACGGGCAGCACGGGGTCTCCCGCGCGGCTGATCTCGGGATAGAGCGGGACATTCTCCCGGTCTCCGCTGAAGATGAAGCGGTTGCTGACGACGGTGCGGCTCAGCGCCACCATTTGCTCGTGCAGATTGGCGGCCTGATCTGAGATCGTCAGGCGCATCTCGGCCGAGGTGGTTCCTGTGGCCCCTTGGGTGGCGAGCGAGACCGCCTTATCCATCAGCTTCACACCCTGCTGCATCACCTGCTCCGCGGTTTCGAGTTCCGCCCGCTGTTCGGCCAGTAATCGCAGGGATTGGTCAATCTGTTGCAAGCCGGTCTGGATGCGGAACAAGCTGCTCATCTTGTCGGGCGCGTCGGAGGGCTTGGTGAGTTTGAGGCCGGAGTTGATCTGATCGTTCGCCCGCGCGACCTTTCTTTGGGTCCGCCCGACATCGATCAGAAAGCGCTGTGTTTGGGCATCGATTCCGCGTATCATTCCGTTTCGCTCCTCCACCGGTTACGGTTGCGCGCCACGGCAGGCTTCAGGCCCGCCGCCCGTTGTGCTCACGAACCTTATCGGATCATTTGCAGCGTGACATCGGTCAATTCGCTGATGACCCTCATCAATTGTGCGTTCGCTTCGAAGGATCGCTGATAGCCGATCAGAAACGCCGCCTCCTCGTCCAGATTCACCTTGCTCAGTTCGTCGCGAAACAGGCGCGCCTGCACGGTGATCTGCTGCTGCACATCGACCACGATCGCCGAATCCGCGCTGTCGCGCCCCACCTTGCCGACGAGTTGCGCCAGCTCTTCAATGAAAGTAAGGTCGTTCGGGTTGCGCGGGTCCCGCGCCGTGCCGAGCGCCGTGAGGTCGAGTGCGACGCCATTCGTGGAAGTCACCGTCACCGGCACGAGCGACGGGTCGGCGCCAGGAGGGTCGCCGCGCAGGGGCGCCAGCATTTCGGGCGTCAGATTCGGGTTCAGCTTCATGCCGCCCGCCGTCCCCTCAAGGCCGGCTTCGAAGACAAAGAGAGGCTGGCCTTGCTTGAGCGTGGGCGGCTGCGTGCCGTAATCGTAGTAGTAGCCGCGCGTGAGGATCGTGTTCGCGCCGTCGCCCGTGGCGTTGGGGTCGAGGCTCGTGTCTCCGTCGGCGAAGTTCTTGGCCAGCGTGTCGAGACGCCGGATGTATTCCGGCAGGTCGTCGTTTCGCACCTTCATCAATGCGCCCAACCGCCCGCCATTCAGCAGGCTCGTGATGTCCCGGCCATCGCTGCCGATGAATTTCGCCTGAGCCGGGTCACCCAATTGCGCTTCCGGCAGCGCGAACTGCTTATCCCCCAGCACGAGCGGCACCTGCCCGCCCAGCAGAATGGTGAAGCTGCCGTCGCGCTCCTGAATCGCCTGGAAGTTCACGATGTCGGAGAGTTCCTCGAGCGCTCCCACGAGTTGGGCTTCGACGCCCGCGTCGTTATTCGGGGAGTTGTCGCTGCGAATGGCGGCGTTCAGATTGCGGATGCGCTCTGCAAGCGCGTTGACCTCCGAGGTCGCTTTGTCGATCTGATCGTTCAGCACGGAACGGCGAATGCTGAGCCGCGCGGAGAGGTCGTTGAAGGCTTCCGCAACGCCCCGCGCGCGCTCCATGACGTCGGTTCGCAGCCCTAGATTGTTGACGTTGATGCTCCAGGACGCCGACGCCGAAAACATCCGGTTCATCGCGCCCTGGATCCCCTCATTTGCTTCCAGGCCGAAGTTGCCTTCAATCTCCTTCAACTGGCGCGCGCGCTGCTCATAATAGCCCAGGCGGTTCTGCTGCAACTGCACCTCGCGCTCGGCCAGTTGATCGCGATAGTTCACAATGGCTCCGGAGCGAACACCCCCGGCAAAGCCCTGGTCCGGAAGAAACATCTGCGCATCGAGCAGTTGCCTCTGCTTGGCATAGCCCGTCGTCGAAACGTTGTTCACGTTATTCTGCACGGAGGCGATCGCGCGTTCATACGCCTTCATGCTGTTCGCCGTGGTCATTAGCGAGGTCAATAGATTCGACATCCCGTTGCTCCCTCTCCTGCTTATCTGCGTTCCCGGTCTCGTCTGCGTTACGGATCTCGTCTGCGTTCCCGGTCTCGGCTAAGTTCCCGGACTGGTCTGCGTTCCGCGCGCCTACCCTTCCCAGTTGCCGGAGCCTTGGTGGCTGGCGTGCAATCGCCGCCGCCCTCCACCCGGTTGTGAAAGCGAATAGGCTGCGCCGACGGGATCGCCGGAGCGTTCCTCGATGAGCCCCCCCAGAAAGGAGAAGACCTGGTCCATCCGGCTCAGCGTCTCCTGGCACCTGCGGACTGCGGCCACCACTAGCGCCCGATCGGATTTCCCACTCCGGCGGCCAGTCACGCTTTCGCCCGGGTTGCCCTCAAACCCGTCCCGGTTCTCCTCGAACCCGTCCCGGTTGTCCTCGATTCCGTGCGGGTGCTCCCACCAGGCGCCGAGGCCTCGCCGGAGCGCTTCAAGTGCGTCTTGCAGGTCTTCGAGGCGCGCAAAGAGACTCGACCGCCCCTCCGCGCCGGGAGCCCTCAACGCATCCCAGACCGCTATTCGCGCCACTTCGAGGCGTTCCACGCGTTGCTCGATTTCCGGCGGGTTCCCTAGGGACGCGAAATCCCGGCACGCCCGATCCAGGCCGGCGCTGTTGACGAACGTAACTGGATGCATGCTATTCTCCGCGATCTGTTTTCTTTCCCTGCCCGGGCTTCCCTGCCCAAATCCTGTTCGAACCGGCGTGCGGACGAGTCTGCGCGGGCGAATTCCGCCCGGCAAGACGGCTTCTCGCTCGCCACGGTCTCTCTGCCGCTTATCGGCCAGCGCGCGCGATTCTTGAATGTGCACGATGCTCCTCTCCGCCCCTTGCGATTCCCATCGATTCCACTAGCCGCGCCGCCAGCCGCTCCGGATTCGGCGGGCGTTGCCCCCGCAGGTACTCGGCATGGATCCGCTCCACCCGGGCCTCTTCGGCTCCGGCAAGCCGGTCACTCGCCTGGAGCAGCATGTGAGCCATGGCGGAAATTTCGACGCGGTCCTCCGCGCCGGGAGGCCCGATCGAGATGCCTTCCACCGGGAGGAGTTCCTGCACGCGCAGCGGCGACGTCGACCCCTCTAGCGGGGTGGATCCGGGCCGGACCAGCCAATCGTGAATCTGCATGCGTCCTCCAGCGCGGGTGCGGCAATGCCGCCGGCATTCCCTGAGAGCCATCGGCGGCGCGCGGAGGAAACTTTATGGAGAGGGGGCTCTATGGGCGATTCGGAGACCGAGCGAGGGTGGAAATGCGCGGGGGAGGTGGCGCAAGTCCAGCGAACGAACCGCGTGGCGAGCGGCTTGGGGGGAGATGGCGTGGCGCGCGATCAGGCGTGCGCCTGCGTATACTGCCGGTAGCTTTGCAGCAGGGCCGATTCGTCCACGCCCGCCGCCTGCGCATACTGCCGAATGTAACTCGTATCGTAGATGCCACCGGGGAGCTTGTGATAGGCGCCCTCCTCGATTGCGCGGAGGAAGTTCATCCCAATTTTCGTGCTATCCCGGATTTCTTCCAGAGTGACACCCCGGCTGCTGCGGAGATCTGCAAGTTGTAGTACGTCTTTGTGGTGGCTCATTCCAC
>JADLCF010000382.1 GCA_020847315.1 Bryobacterales bacterium
GCGATCCCTGGTGGTTCGCGTGGACCCCGCGCGTCTTCGTTCGCATGGTCTTTCACCGAACGACATCGTCGAAGCCATCGCCGCCACCAACACGATCAGCCCCTCCGGAAATGTGCGGATGGGCGACTTGAATTATCTCGCCCCCTTGAATGCATCCGTTGGACAGGCAGCGGAACTGAATGACGTGCCGATCCGGCTGGGCGCGGGGCCAACGGTGTTTCTGCGCGATGTCGGCTACGCGGAGGACGCAGCGGACCTCCTAACCAGCTACGCTTTGGTGAACGGGCAAAGAGCCGTCTACATCGCGGCCACCAAGCGGGCGGATGCTTCAACCCTCGAAACCGTGAGGCTAATTCAGGCGGAAATCCCAACCTTTCAGGCCGCGGTACCCGAGGATATCAAAGTCTCCTTCGAGTTCGACCAATCGTTCTACGTCACGAACGCCTTGCGCTCCCTCGTTCGCGAAGGGATGTTGGGCGCGCTGCTCACCGGCCTGGCGATTCTGCTCATCCTGCGCAGCGTGCGAAGCGCGGCGATCGTGATTGTCACCATTCCGGTGGCGCTGCTCTCCGCGCTAGTAGGCTTGTGGGCGGCTGGACAGACGATCAATCTGATGACGCTGGGAGGCTTGACGCTGGCGATCGGAATCCTGGTGGATGAATCCGTCATCGCAATCGAAAACATCCACACCCACCTGCGTGGAAACAAGCCGGTGGCGCGTGCGGTGCTTGACGCCAGCCTGGAGGTGGTGGCGCCGCGCTTGCTGGCCATGCTTTGCATTGTCGCCGTCTTCGCGCCGTCGTTCTTCATGGATGGCGTGGCTCGCGCGTTGTTTGTACCGCTTGCGCTGGCCGTGGCTTTTGCGATGATCGCCTCCTACTTTCTAGCGAGCACCATGGTGCCCATTTTCGAAACCTGGTTTCACCGGGCGGGCGTCACGCGCGGGGAGGCGGAGGAGGAAACGAAGTTCCTTCGATTCCAACGGCGCTTTGGAGAGTTTACCGGCCGGTTGATGCGGGTTCGCTGGATGCTGGTTGGAGCTTACGCGGTGGGCGTGGCCGGCTTGCTCGCGCTCGCGGGCGGACGTCTTGGAACGGAGATTTTTCCACAGGTGGATACCGGCCTCTTGCAGATGCGGCTACGCGCGCCCGCCGGCACGCGCGTCGAACGAACGGAGTTGATTGTGCGGGAGGTGTTGCGCGCGGCCGAAGCCGCCGCGGGTAAGGGCAGCGTGGAAACCTCCATCGCCTTCGTGGGCGTGCAACCCTCCAGTTACCCGGTGAATCTCATCTTTCTTTGGACCGGAGGGCCGCATGAAGCCGTTGTCCGGTTGAAGTTCAAGGATGGCTCCGGCGTCAGCACCGCCGCCGTGCAGGAAGAGCTCCGCAAGCGAATCGGCGAAGTGGCTCCCGGCACGAGAATCAGTTTCGAGGCGGCCGACCTGGTTTCGCAGGTGATGAGCTTCGGCGCGCCCACATCCATTGAAATCGCCATCGCCGGGCCCAGCCTACCGGAGAGCAGGGCCTACGCGGAAACAGCGCTGGCGGCGGTGCGCCCGTTGCAAGGCGTGCGTGACGCGCAATTGGGCGAACTGCTGGAGTACCCCGCCATCTCCATCCAGGTGGATCGGGAACGAGCCGCGCAGCTTGGCGTGACCGTGGACGCCGTGGGGAAAGCGCTCGCCCCAGCCACATCGTCAAGCCGTTTTACCAGGCCCGTTTACTGGGCGGATCCGAAATCGGGTATCTCCTACCAGGTACAGGTGGAGGTTCCCCAATCGCAGATGAATTCGCTCGAGGCGCTGAGGCAGATTCCGGTGAAGCATTCGGCCTCCGGGACAACGCAGGTCGGCGACATCGCGGCTCTAAGGGTGGGCGAGGCGCTGGGTGAATACCATCGCTTCAATATGCAGCGCATGATCACCATCACCGCCAATGTGGCGGGGGCGGATTTGGGGAGCGTCGCGGCTCGCATTGAAGCGGCGCTGGCAAAGCTACCCAAGCCTCCCCGGGGCCACACTGTGGTTACGCGCGGCCAAGTCGCGCCCATGAACGCCATGGTCCAGAGCCTCAATCTCGGTTTGCTGCTGGCGGTCATCTCCGTCTTTCTACTGCTTGCAGCGTACTTCCAATCCATGCGCGTGGCGTTCTCCGTGCTGGCGGCGGTGCCGAGCGTCCTTTGCGGAGTGGCCATCGCCCTCCTGCTCACGGGAACCACGCTGAACATCCAAAGTTTCATGGGGGCTATCATGGCCATCGGCGTCTCCGTTTCGGATTCCATCCTTCTCTGCACGTTCGCCGAGCGTTACCGCCAGGCCGGGATGCGCGCCCAGGATGCCGCGGCAAAGGCGGCTTCCACGCGCATGCGGCCCATTCTCATGACGAGTGCCGTCATGATCGCCGGAATGCTGCCTCTCGCGCTCGGTAACGCGCAGACGGCGCCGCTGGGGATCGCCGTCATCGGCGGGCTTGCGGCCTCCACGCTCGCCGCCTTGCTGGTGATTCCTTACGTGTTCGCGATTCTGCTGGAGAAGGCTTCACGCAGGACCGCCACCATTGATCCGGACGATATCGGGAGCCAGAACCTCAGCGTGGCGCCGCCCCCGGCCGTTTAGCCGGCCTCGAAGGAGATACGAAGCATGCGCAGACATTTCATTCCCGCGGCCACGTACCGGCTGCTCCTGGCCGGCATCGCGACCCTCGCGATCTCATGCAACCTTTCCGCGCAGGAGGCGAGGGCCGAACTGACGCCGGTCATCCAGCGAGCTCTCGGGCGCAGCAATTTGATTCCGGGCGAGCTTCGCGCGTGGGAGGCGGTGGACCTCCATGCGCGGGTGAGCGGGTTTGTGGAGGAGGTGCTGGTGGATCGCGGCGCTGGTGTGAGCGAAGGGCAGGTGCTTGTGCGGATGTCCGCCCCGGAACTCGCAGCTCGGCGCGCGGAAGCACAATCGCGAATCCCGGCTGCCGCGGCGCAGCGCATCGGCGCGGAAGCGCAACTCGCGGCGGTTGAGAGTACATTCGCACGGCTCCAGGAGGCGGCCAGGACGCCCGGAGTGGTGGCGGAGAACGAAGTCGTCCTGGCGGGCAAGGCAGTGGAAACGGCAAGAGCGCAAGTGGAAGCGGCGAAGAAGTCCGTGGAGTCTATCGAATCCTCGGTGGCCGCGATCCGCGCACTCGAAGATTTCCTTACGGTGAAGGCGCCGTTCGCCGGGATCGTCACGGAGCGCATCGCACATCCAGGTACGCTGGCAGGTCCGGAAGGAGAGGCCGGCCGACCCTTGCTGAGGCTTGAACAGGTGCGGCGATTGCGTCTGGTGGTGGCCGTTCCGGAGGCATTCTCGAGATCGATTCGCATCGGAGCGAGACTTTCATTCACGGTAGCCGCATTTCCCGGCAGGGCCTTTCCGGGCGTGGTGGCCAGGCCCTCCTATTCCGTAGACCGGGAGACACGCACGATGCCCGTGGAACTCGATGTAGACAACGCATCCCGCGAACTGGCGCCGGGAATGTACGCGCAGGTCACCTGGCCTCTCAGCAGCGGGGGCGAAATTCTGTTCCTGCCCCCAAGCGCCGTGAAGAGCACCACCGAGCGCACGTTCGTGGTGCGGGTGCGAAATGGCAAGGCGGAATGGGTGAACGTGAAGCGGGGTGTGCTCGATGGCGATCTGGTTGAGGTGATGGGGGATCTGGCGGCGGGTGATCTGGTGCTGAAGCGCGGTACAGACGAAATCCGTCCGGGAACAGCGGTTCGCGCCCGATAACCCGCTACGGCAGGGTGATCTCCACCACGCCGGAAGGAGCGCTCTCATTCCCCTTTTCGTCCACGGAGGTGATGCGGTAGCGGAGCGCGATGGCGCGGGGTGCGCTGGTGTCGCTGAAGGTGGGCGTGGGCGTGGGTTCGCCGATGGGCTGGAACGCCGCGCCGGCCGCGCTGCGGTAGATGCGATATTCCAGAAAGTCGCTTTCCTGGTTGCGCGCCCAGGAGAGCTCCACCGCCGCTGCGCCCGCCACGGCGGTGACGTCGGCGGGAACCGCGGGGGGAAAGGTGTCGACCGGCGTGATCGAGAGCGGGCCGAGAAAGGCGCCGGTGTAGTGGATCTCGTCCCGCTCCAGGCGCTCGCGGACCCGATAGACGTAACCTTCGCTGAACTCTGCGCCGTGGTCCACCCAACGGTCGCCGGGGACGGCATCGAGGCGCGTGAAATCGCGATCGGCAGGCGCTTTCCGGAAGATCTCGGTCAACATGCCGGGCGTTGGTTGCGCGGGGAGCGTCCACGAAACGAGGACGCCTTCGGGCGCGGACGCAAGCGTCAACCCGTGAATTTCCGCCGGTGGGGGAAGCACGCGCAACACCACGGGATCGGACCATGCGGAGAAGCGGCCGAGCTTACCGGCCACGCGCACGCGCAGGAGGATCCGCTTGCCGGCGAATGGGGCGGCATCGATGAGCGCATCCACGGCCGCCCCCTCCGGCGGAGGCGTGGGAAGCGTGGCGGCTTCGCGCTCCCAGACGCCTTCATCCCAAGAGCGGTTCTCCCACACGGCGGCGCGCAGGTCCACTTGCGGAGATGCCTCCGTGGGCAGGTCTTCGGTGGTTCGGGCGGGCAGCGTGAAGCGCACGGCAAGTTTCCCGCCTTGCTGCGCGGCGCTTAAGTCCGAGACGGGGAGCGGAATATAGAGCGCGGGGGGGAGGGGGTCGCCGACGTAGCCGCAGCCGGTGAGCAGAAATACGGGCAGGATTTCCAGAAGGGCGCGGCGCTGGACGGCACTCCCCATGGCGCTAGAGGATATACCGGCTCAGGTCTTCGTCCTTGACGATATCCGCCAGTTGCTTGTGAACGTAGGCGGCATCGATCGAAACCTGCTTCGTCTTCATTTCCGGCGCGTCGAAGGAAATCTCTTCCAGCACCTTTTCGAGGATGGTATGCAAGCGTCGCGCGCCAATGTTCTCGGTCGCCTCATTGAGCCGGGTGGCATAGCCGGCCAGCACTTGCAGGGCGTCGTCCGTGAACACGAGTTGCAGCCCCTCGGTTTCGAGGAGAGCGGAATACTGCTTGGTGAGCGCATTCTTGGGCTCCTTGAGAATGCGGATGAAATCTTCTTCCGTGAGCGATTTCAACTCCACCCGGATGGGGAAGCGGCCCTGCAGTTCGGGAATCAGATCGCTCGGTTTTGAGACATGGAAGGCCCCGGCGGCGATGAACAGCACATGATCCGTGCGGACGAAGCCATAGCGCGTGTTGACCGTGGTGCCTTCGACGATGGGCAGAATATCGCGCTGCACGCCTTCGCGGCTGACGTCGGGCCCATGGCCGCCCTCGCGGCCCGCGATCTTATCCATTTCGTCGAGGAATACGATGCCGCTGCGTTCCACCCGCTCAATGGCCGTGCGGGTAACCTGCTCCATGTCGATCAGCTTCTGCTCTTCTTCCTGCACCAGGTACTCGAAGGCTTCGGCGACGGGCACCTTGCGCTTGCGGGTGCGCTGCCCGAAGAGGTTCGGCAGGAAGTCCTTGAAGTTGACGTCCATTTCCTCGACGCCCATGTTTGTGGCGAACTCGAAAGATGGGGCGCGGTCCTTCACGTCGATCTCCACGGGGCGGTCGTCCAGCTTACCGTTGCGCAGCATCTGCCGCATCTTCTCGCGGGTCTGCTCGTAAGATTCCGACTTCTCGTCCGGAGGCGGCACGAGCAGGTCGAGCAACCGCTCTTCGGCGTTCTGCTCCGCGCGGTCAGAGACTTCATCGAGGCGCTCTTCGCGCACCATGTCGATGGCCAGCTCGACGAGGTCGCGCACCATCGATTCGACATCCCGGCCGACGTAGCCGACCTCGGTGAACTTGCTCGCTTCCACTTTGAGAAAGGGCGAATTCGAGAGCTTCGCCAGGCGGCGCGCGATTTCGGTCTTGCCAACGCCGGTGGGGCCGATCATGAGGATGTTCTTGGGCATCACCTCATCGGCCATCTCGGGTTCCAGGCGCTGGCGGCGGATGCGGTTGCGCAGGGCGATGGCGACGGCCTTCTTGGCCTCTGCCTGCCCGATGACGTACTTATCCAGTTCGGCGACGATCTGGCGGGGGGTGAGCTCATCGAGCAGTGGTCCGGAGTTGGAGCCCTGCGTGGGTAGGTAAATCACCATGGCTATGCCAACTCTTCGTAGACCACGTTGTGGTTCGTATAGATGCAGATATCCGCGGCGATGATCATGGCTTTCTCCGCGATCTGGCGGGCGGAGAAATCGGTGTTCTCGATCAAGGCCCGCGCGGCAGCAGCGGCGAACGGGCCGCCGGAGCCGATCGCGGCCACGCCCTTATCGGGTTCAATCACGTCGCCCTGGCCGCTGAGCAGGAACGTGTTCTCTTTATCGGCGACCAGAAGCATCGCTTCGAGATGCCGCAGCACTTTGTCCGTGCGCCAGTCCTTGGTAAGTTCCACCGCAGCGCGGGCCAGGTTTCCGTTGAACTGCTCCAGCTTCACCTCGAAGCGCGCGAACAGGGCGAAGGCATCGGCGGTGGAGCCCGCGAAACCGGAGAGAATGCGGTTCTGGTAAAGGCGGCGCAGCTTGTTCGTGGACGCTTTGATGACTTCATGGCCGAGGGTCACCTGGCCGTCACCGGCCATCACGACGTGACCGTCGCGCCGCACACAAAGAATGGTTGTCGACTTGATAGGAGGGTGCATCGGGACTTTTTCATTCTCGCATAGGGCGGTCGCGGAGGTCCGCGCCGCCAGCGGGGAAGAGCTTCCCCGCTAAGCAGCGGAAACTTCCCGAGCCTCCAGCAGGGTGTTTTCCTCGATGGTGTCGTCGGGATGGCGGATGACCTGTTCGCCAGCCTTCAGGCCGTCGAGGATCTGCGCAGCCAGGCCGTTGCGCTGGCCGACTTTCACTTCCCGGCGGCGGGCGCGGTCTCCGTCTTTCACGAATACGGCCCAACCCCCTTGATACCGGAAGATGGCGCTCTCGGGGACTTGAAGCACGTCGGTGGCTTTCCAAACGACGAAGCTCGCTTCCACGCGGTAGCCATCTCCCAGGCGGAGCCATTCCTCCTCCGGGGAGGTAATGGCGGCGATGACGCGCACGCGTTGCTCTTCGACGCCCAGCGCGGATACCTTCGTGAATGCGGTGGGCTCCACGGTGCGCACCGTTCCTTCGAGGGGCGCTTCGCCTCCCCACCGCTCAAGAACCACTTCGGCCCCCGGCGCAATGCGCACGGCGTCGGCGGAGAGCACTTCCACTTCGATTTCGAGCGACCGCGCATTGGCCAGTTCCACCAGCGGATCTCCGGCGTTCACTGGCCCCTCGCTCTTGTGCAGCACGCGAAGGACGCGGCCCGCCACGGGTGCGTTCACCGGCGCCAGATCCCCGGTTGGGCGCAGCGCAACCGTGGCCGGCTGCGTCACGGCAACGCGCGCGGCATCCAATTCCGCCCTCGCCACGGCCACGGCGCGTTCGGCCGAAACGAGTGCGGCTTCCGCTCTCTGCTTGTCCGCGAGCGCCTTGTCGTAGACCTCGCGAGCGAGATCACCGGAGTGCTGCAGCTTCTCGACGCGGGAGAACTGCGCCTCCCAGTACGTGACGTCCGCTCGCGCGGACGGGACGCGGCTCACGGATTCCGCCAAGGCCGCCTCGGCTTGCCGCACGCGGGCTTCGGCCTCGGCGCGGCTGCGCGCGTCGAGCACCGGGGAGCGCTGTGCCTGGGGCTCCAGCAACACGATCAACTGGCCGCGCTTTACCGGGTCGTCCACTTCGAGGTCGATGCGTCTCGCGAACCCGGCCACGGGCGCGGAGACGAGGAAGCGATCGGTCACGCGCGTCTTGCCCTCTTCCTCGATGGTCACGCGCAATGGAGCGCTCGTGACGGCGGCAACTTCCACGGCCACCGGCTGCTCACGAAATCCGTAGGCCACGAGCAGCGCCACCACCAAGCAGACGCCGATAATTCCGAGCCATCGCTTCCAACGCACAGACAGTTACTCCTTCGTCTTGAGAACGGCCACCAGATCCAGATGATCGAGCTTGCGCCGCACGATCAAACCGGAAATCACGGCAGAGATGAGCACGACGCTGGCGGCCACCGCATAGGTGCTGTCATTTACGATAATCGGAATCCTGTAGAGATCGGATTGGACTCCGGAGACAAACCAGGCGGATAGCACCTTGCCAAGCGAGAAGCCCAGGGGAATGCCGGCAAGCGTGATCACCGTCAACTCTCCCAGCAGGATGAACGAAATCTCGCCGCGCGTATAGCCGAGCACGCGCAGGCTCGCCAGTTCCCGGCTCCGCTCGGAAAGCGCGATGCGGGCGCTGTTGTAGACCACGCCGAAGGCGATACTCGCGGCCAGGATCGTGTTGAAGAACGCGAACACCAGCGCCTGGTTGGCCATCGTTTCCATGAAATTGCGCACGACATCGAGGCGGACCACCGTGCCCGCGACGCGCGGCGCCTCTTTCAATTCGGCATAGACCCCCGCATGCCGGTCTTCATCCACCGTGAAGGCGACGCCGGAAATGGCATGGCCTTCCCGCATCATGCGATTCAACGCGGGAAGCTGCATGTATCCGTAGACGCCCACCCATTCGTTCACCACGCCGGTTACGGGGATCTGCCACACCGGTCGGTCGCCTTCGAGCACCTCCACGGTGAGCAGATCGCCAGGTTGGATCTTCAGAATCTTCGCGAGGTAATCCGTGAGGACGATGCCTTCCGGCGGCAGCCGCACTTCTTTCTGCCGGCGGCTGAGAAGCCGTTGCAGCTTCGCATCCGGCGCGATGCCGCGCACGGACGTGCGGTACGAGCGGTGTTCGTAGCGCAGGTTGGCGGGCACGGCGCGGAACGGCTCCGCGTAGCGGACGCCGGGGATGGCCCCAATCTCATAAAGCGCTTCGTAGGAGGTGGGGTTGTTAAAGGTCACCGTCATGTCGTCCAACTGGGCGACGCGGAATTGCATGTTCACCATGTAGTTCATGGCGTCCTGAAAGAACTGGCCGGTCACCAGGATGGCGCAGGCGAAGGCGACTCCGAGTACAGAAAACGCACTTTTGACCGGCTGGCGCTCCAGGTTGCGGACGATCATCCGGCTGGGCTGGGAGAGCAGGCTGCGAATGCCCAGCCGCTCGACGATGCTCACCCGGTAGTGCGCGGGAGGGTCCGGTTGCATCGCTTCGGCGGGGGGAAGCTTGGCTGTGGCGGTCACGGCGTGAATGGCGCCGGCAACGGCCGCGGCGGCACAGATCAGGGAAGCGGCCAGGGCCACCTTCGGCTGAAGGCTGAAGAGCATGTACGGGAAGCGGTAAAAGGTCATGTACATGCTCGCCATGCCGCTGCCCATCCACGTGCCCACGCCGATGCCGATGCACGCGCCCACGGCGGTCACCATCAGGATCAGGCTGATGTAGTGCCACACGATGGCGGCGGTCGAGTAGCCAAAGGCCTTCAGGATGGCGATCTGTTCGCGCTGTGTTGCCACGAGGCGGGTGACCACGACGTTCAACAGGAACGCGGCCACGGAGAGAAAGATCAGCGGGAACATGAACCCCATCTGGCGGAGTTGCTTGAACTCCTCGGATAGGTACCGGTGCGAGGTTTGATCCTTGCGGCCATATGCGCCCAGGGACCCATAGCGCCGCAGGAGGCGATCGACGGAATCGATCACGTCCTCTTCGTTCGCGCCCTGGCCGAGGCGCATCACGGCGTTGTTGAACGCGCCATCCATGTCGAAGGCGGCTTCGAGCGGCCGGCGCGCCATCCAGAAGATGCCGAAGGTGGCGAAATCCGGAATCAACGCGCCCGGCTGTACCTGGTAAATATATTCCGGCGTCACGGCGACACCCACGATCGCGAGGCGCCTCCGCCTGCCATTGATCGTGGCGAGCACGTGGCCGCCGGGCTCGAGTTTATGCGCAATCGCGAACGCCTCGCTGATGATGACCTCGTTATCCTTCGTGGAATCAACCAAACGGCCACGCTTCAGATAGAGGCGGTTGAGGAGAGGCTGGCCGTGGTCCGGCACGGAGACGATCTCCGCGCTAGCCGGGCGACCGAACCCTTCCACCTCGACGTTTGCCGAGGCGATGACGCGGGTCTCCACCGTCTGAACGCCCGGAATATCCGCCAGACGCGCGCCCATGCTGTTTGGCGCCCGTTTCAGAGAAACGAAGATGTCGGCGAACTGGTAGTCGCGATAGAACGTGGATTGCGTAAGCAGCAGCGCTTCGAGCACGGTGCGCGACATCACGAACGTGGCGACGCCGCCCGCCATCACCACGGCGATCGCCAGCGCCTGCCCTTTCATGCCCCAGAGGTCTCGGAACATTTTGAGATGGAGTGTGGAGATCATTTCACCAGCTCAATTCCTTCGGGCTCTTGCGGCTGCCGTTTCGCTCCACGCTCGCGATCAAGCCGTCGCTCAGGCGGATGACGCGGTCCGCCATCTGGGCGATATCGGCGTTATGGGTGATCACGGCCGTGGTCGTTCCCAGTTCGCGATTCACGGTATCCAATGCCTCGAGCACGACGACGCCCGTCGCGGAATCCAGCGCTCCCGTGGGCTCGTCGCAGAGCAGCACTTGCGGGCGTTTGGCGATCGCGCGGGCGATGGCCACGCGTTGCTGCTGGCCGCCGGAGAGTTGGGAGGGGAAGTGGTCCATCCGGTCGCCGAGGCCGACGAGGTTGAGCGCTTCCTCCGGACGCATTGGGCTCCGCGCAATCTCCGTCACGATCGACACATTCTCCCGCGCGGTAAGGCTGGGAATCAGGTTATAGAACTGGAAGACAAAGCCCACATGGTGGCGCCGGTACTCGGTGAGATCCTTCTCGCCGGCTCCGGTGAGGTCTTTCCCGTGATACTCGACCTTGCCGCCGGTCGCGCGATCCAATCCGCCCAGAATGTTCAGGAGGGTCGATTTCCCGCTGCCGGAGGCCCCCAGCATGACGACCAGTTCGTGCGCGTAGAGGTCAAGGTCGATGCCCCGCAGCGCTTGCACTTGCACCTCTCCCATGTCATAGACCTTGCGCAGGCCTCTGGCGCGGAAAACGACTTCACGAGGGTCTGGCTGGGTGGGGATGCTCAGTTCGCCTCCACGGTCAATCGCTAGTTTAGCTTTGAGGCCGCGATCTTTGAAACGGAGCGGCTCTCCGCGCCGGCTTCAATGGAGAAAGGGGAGGCAGACGCTGGGGCGAAGCGGAATGGCTAGCGGCGTTCGTTCCACACCTGGACCGTGGCGAGGCACGTGCCATTGCGGGTGCGATGCCGGTAGCTCCAGCGCCAGGCAAATCCCGTGACCGCTTCGGCGATGGTGTCGAACAAACTGAAAAAGGCCATGGTATTTCCTTATCCGGCGGACTTACTAAACAGGGGCGCGCCCTGACGAGCCAGCGTGGCCCCTGCCTGTCCACCTGTATAGAAGTACGCGGAAGGGGAGGTTGTTTCGGATCAGCGTCACGTGACAAGTCCCGCAGACCACGGCGTCACGAACCTGGATGCCTGCGCAGCGGAGAACTTGTGGAACCCTGAGCCGTTCCTGCCGGGTAGTCCGCACTATCTCTTGGAGAGTCCGAGCCGTCTGTATTCCGGCGTGGACTCGCGAAAAGCCAACTGGGAACGGCGGAAGTTATGTGGAAACGAATTCTTCTTTGGAGTGCGTGCGCTTTGCTTAGCATTGTGGTGATCGGCGCGGCGTGGGCGGTGTTGCGGCATCCGGCGGCAGTTCCGCCGAAAGAGATCACGGTGCTCTCAACTCCGGAACGGATCGAGCGCGGCCAATACCTTTTCGAACATCTGAGCGATTGCAGCGGGTGCCATTCCGACCGCGACTTCAGCCGTCTGGGCGGCCCGGTGAAACCAGGTGGAATCGGCGTGGGAATGGTAATGCCAGATGAGATGGGCCTTCCCGGCGTGGTGGTGGCGCCGAACATCACTCCAGACCCGGAAACCGGCTTGGGCAAATGGACGGATGGCGAGATCATCCGCGCGATCCGCGAAGGCGTCGATCGCGACGGGAACGCACTGTTTCCCTTCATGCCATATCAACATTTCCGTCACATGAGCGACGAAGACGTGGAAGCGCTGGTGGCTTATATGCGAAAGCTCACGCCCGTCCGTCATCCGCTGCCGCGGACGGAACTTGCCTTGCCGGTCGCACTGATGATCAAGAGCGCGCCGCAACCCGTCACGGGCGAGGTGAAAAGCCCATCAAGGAGCGATGGGCTCGCCTACGGGAAGTACCTGGTGGAGATTGCCGGCTGCGCCGGTTGCCATACGGTGCAGGAACACGGCCAGCCCGTTGCGAGCATGGAATTCGCCGGGGGCTTCGAGTTCCGCATGCCGCAAGGTACGGTGTTGAGTTCCAACATTACGCCCGATGTAGAGACGGGGATTGGTTCCTGGACCGAGGATGGCTTCGTTTCGCGATTCCGGCAATACAGTGAATACGCGGAAGGTGGTGGGTCTCCGGTGAGCGCGGAAACCTTTACGCTCATGCCGTGGCTGGCCTATTCCAAACTCACCGATGAGGACTTGCGGGTGATTTATGAGTACCTTCGCACGGTGAAGCCGGTGTCGCATAAAGTGCAGACGCACCCAGGTGCTGCCGCCCCGCAGCGTTAGCGGAAGCGATGGCGGCCGGTTTCGCGGAGCAGCCCATGAAAGAAAGCCCCGAATATGCGATGCGCGCATTCGGGGCTTTCTTTATTGCGAGATCCGGCTGACGGTTCAGAAGTGCTTTGCCGCCATCGGTTTCAGCGCCAAGGCCAGGACAAACATGATTACGGCTCCCGCGGGCAGAATCAGCAGCGCCGTCTTGTACTGGGTGGCGTCGGTTCCGGCAATGGCGCCGATAATGGGCGAGCTGACCAGAATTCCCACCCATCCCGCCGTGATGACGATCCCCATCGCCGTGGCTGTGCCTCTTCGGAAGCAATCGCCGGTGACGCCGAGAGAGGTCGGGAAGACGGGGGCCATTGATAACCCGGCGAAGAAGACGCATACCGCCGCCATTGTGGGATCGGCCGTCTGCAAGACGAGATAGAGTGTCACCGCCATGAGGATGGACGATCCGGCGAGCACGGTCACGGGGTTTATCTTCATGAGAATTCGAGAGGCGATCAAGCGGCCGATCATGAGGCCCAGCGCGAAGCCCCAGGCCAGGATCGACTGCGCCGATTCCGTCGAAATCCCCTGCGCTACCAGATGTTTCACCAGGAAGTTCCAGACCCCAACCTCGGCCGCCACATACAGCAGCAGAAAGGCCGCAAGCACGTAAAGCACGGGGCGATTCAGGATGTTGCCCATCTCCGAGAACTTGAAAGCCACCTCCCCAGAGGGTGGGGCCATGGGCGTGACCGCATTCACGATCCAGGTAACCACCGTGAGAGCGGCGATCACGTAGCAGAGGATGAAGGCGCTGCCGCCCAGCATGGAGCCGATGAACGGCGTAAGGATGCCGCCCAGGCCAAAGAAGATATTCAACAGGTTCAGCATGGAGGAACGCTTCGTGTCGCTGATGTCGCCCACCAGCGCGTTGGCCGCGGTCACCACAATGCCGCCGCCCAACCCCACAAGAAGGAACAAAGCACGCGTCATTTCAAACCCGCTGGCCGTGGGCAGCAGGAAGAGGGATATGGCAATCAGGCCGAGGCCGAGCAACAGGCCGATCTTCTTGCCCTTCATATCCACCAGTGGACCCACCGCCAAGGAAGCGATCACCAAGCCAATTCCTTGCCAGAACGCGATGGAGGTATCCTGCTCAGGGCTCATCGTGAACTTTGCCCCCAAGGCCGGCAAAAGAGTGCCCAGCATGGCGGCGATCATGCCGTAAACGAGGATGGCCAGAATAGCGGCCGCAATCAGCAGCGTGGAAGCGGTTTTTACCGGTGAAGCTGCTTGCACCGGCTTTGCAGATTTCGACATCGATTCTCCCTGGATATAAAAAACGCGAAAGCCAGCAAACGCTCCCGCGGAACTGAATGATATCAAAGAGGAGTTGGGAAGCATACTGCACAAAACCGGCGATTTCGTCGCAGCTCTCGAATATGGCGCCAGAATGCCCTTCTGTAGCGACCAATCCGGTCTTCCAGCCATCTCATCGAAACAGCGGCATTCCCGGATTCGCGAGCGGCGGGCTTACCCATGGCCGAAATTCGGCGAATGATGCAGTAGGATGAAAACTAGGTCCCGGATTTTTCCGTTGTTCCCCTCAGAGGTTCGGGCGTCCGCATGGTTCGCATGACGGCGTTCGACAGGGAGCGGAGAGTACCCGCGTGGATCTCGCATTGATTGAGGAAGGACCTTTCTAAATGGCTTACGTGATTGCGGAACCCTGCATTGGCACCAAGGATACGGCTTGCGTCGACGCCTGCCCGGTGGATTGTATCCATCCGCGGAAGGATGAAGCGACGTTCGAAGCAGACACGATGCTCTATATTGACCCGGTCGAGTGCATCGA
The DNA here is from genome assembly GCA_020847315.1 of Bryobacterales bacterium. Lineage (GTDB taxonomy): Bacteria > Acidobacteriota > Terriglobia > Bryobacterales > Bryobacteraceae > JACTMJ01. The sequence continues at coordinate 14,443 of JADLCF010000382.1, forward strand.
CTGTGGTGCCTGCGTCCCCGTCTGCCCGGTTTCGGCGATCTTCGCGCTCGACGACCTGCCGACGCAATGGGAGAACTTCGCCAAGATCAACGCGGACTATTACGGGAAATAGCATCGGTGGCGGGCATCGCCATCCGAGGCCCAGATCCCGATGCCACTTCATGTCGTTCTTCTATCCCCCCGCAATCCGTTGAACATTGGCGCGGCCGCCCGCGCGATGTCCAACTTCGGATTCGCGGATCTTCGCCTAGTGAACCCGTACCGGTCCGCGGTGGATGAGGCGCGGTCCGGGCTCAATGCCGGTGAAATCCTTCGCAAGGCGCGAGAGTACGCGAGCCTGGCGGAGGCGGTCGCCGATGCCGCATTGGTGGTGGGTGCCAGCGGCACTGCGGCGCGGGCGTTGAAGACGCCGGTCTACCGTCTTGAGCAGGGCGCCGCCCCCATCCGGGAAACGATGGCGCAATGCCCGGTCGCGCTCGTCTTCGGATCGGAAAAACACGGGCTCTCACGGGAAGAGATCAGCCACTGTCATCATCTGGTGCACATCCCCACGCGCCGCGCGCACGATTCGATGAACCTCGGGCAAGCGGTGGCGGTTTGCCTCTATGAGCTGGTTCGATCGGAAGCTGCCGTCACGGCGACCGCGAAGCGGCCCAAGCGCGCCGGTGCGGAAACCCTCGACCGCATGCACGCGCTGCTCTTCCGCCTGCTGAAAGCCAGTGGCTATGTGAAGCCGCGGATCGCCGAATCCACGGGCGAGAAGCTGCGCCAACTGCTGCTCCGGTTGCAGCCGGGCGCGGCGGACGCCAACCTGCTTCTCGGGATGTTCCGGCAGATTGAACTCGCGCTGGGGCGGGACGATATCCGTCGCAAGGCGCTTCGGAACTGGCCTTGCCCGGAGGAGGAATGCGAAGCGCAACCAACCCAACCCCCGCGAGATTGAGTATCCTGAAAGCAATTCGCAAGCTGGAAGCCATGTCTAAAGTCACTCTCCATTTCCAACTTCTCGCACCCCTCGACGAAACCATGTCGAAAGCGATTGCCCGGGCGGGCGGCATCTACGGTCTGGAGCGGGTTAGTCTGAACCGCGCCATGGATGGGCTGCTGGTGGATTATGATGCGTCACGCCTCAACCGGGAAGAGGTCGAAGCGGTGCTGGGCGAACTGGGCCTGCCGCTGGCGCGTGTCGTGGTGGAAACCGCCGACGGCGTTCTGGCCGGCTAATGAAAAAGTTTTAATATCACACAAACTCGTACAGATTCATTGTGTTAGCGGTTGAGGTCCATTGGCCTGGGACTCGCGCCGCGAAAATTGCTTGATTTGTAACAGAACTCTGCTTCCCTGTATAGAGGGCGGTGCTCACCGCCGATGCTTACTGGGGAGCCTATATGCTACGTCTGCTCATCCTGGCGGCCGCGCTGGCCGCATGCGGCCCGTGTGCCCTTTTCGCGCAGTTTGATTCATCCGCCGTGCTCGGGACCATCACGGACGCCTCGGGCGCCGTCGTGCGCGGCGCGGCCGTCTCCCTCACCGCCGCCGGTACAGGGGTCGTAGTGAAGACCGTCTCGAACAACAATGGTGGATACGAATTTTTCAACGTTCGCACGGGCCGTTATACGGTCTCCGCGGAGGCGCCTGGATTCAAGCGCGCCGTTTCCGGTGAATTCGCCGTGACGGTAGGCGCTCGCCAGCGCGTCGGGCTATCGCTCGAACTGGGCGAAGTCACGGAAGTGATTACGGTATCGGAAGCGGCTGCCATGGTGGAGATGGATACCTCTTCGCGTGGCACCGTGGTGGGGAGCAAGCAGGCGGTGGACCTTCCTCTCAATGGAAGGGCGTATGCCGATCTCGCGCTTTTGACGCCGGGAACGGTGCAGGCCCTTCGCGGCACGTCCCTCGGCGGTGCGCGGGATGCCAGTTACCACGTCAATGGCCTCCGTAGCTCCTATAACAATTTCAGCCTCGACGGCGTGGAGAACAACTCGTATGGCACCTCTAACCAGGGATTCTCGAACCAGGTTGTGCAGCTTTCGCCGGACGCGGTAGGCGAGTTCCGCGTGGTCACGAATAATTTTTCCGCGGAGTATGGCCGTGCGGGTGGGGCGGTGATCAACGCCGCCTACCGGAGCGGCACGAACCAGTATCACTTCACGCTTTGGGAGTTTCTGCGGAACAAGGCGCTGAACGCCACGGGCTTTTTCAAGCCGCAGACAGGAGAGAAGCCGGACATGAAGCAGAACCAGTTCGGCGCTTCCGGCGGCGGCCCGATCATCCGGAACCGGCTCTTCTTCTTTGGGGATTACGAGGGATTTCGCCGCAAGCAGAGTGAGCTGCAGTTTGCCGATCTGCCTTCCGAGGCGATGCGCCAGGGCAATTACACCGGCGTGAACTTGCGCAATCCGTACACGGGCGCCCCGTATGTGAATGGGCAGGTCCCGCTGGCGTTGCAGACGGAATTCGCCCGCAAGGTCCTCAATGAGCTTCCCGCGCCCAATCGTGCGGGCGGAGGCGCCTTGGGCGTTGCCCTCAACTTTGAACGGCTTGCCTCATTCGATACGCCGGATAATAAGTGGAACGTCAAGGCCGATCAATTCTGGAATGAGAAGCTGACCTCCTTTTTCCGCTATAGCTGGCGCCGGCAGAACGCCTTTGAACCCGCGGCCGTTCCCGGCCCGTCGGGCGGGAACGCCAACGGGAACGTGTACGTGCGGAACTACGCCATCGCGATTGGTTCTACGTTTACGCTATCCCCAACTTCCCTGCTCGAAGCGCGTTTTGGTTTCACCCAGACGGAAGCGGGAAAGAACCCAGTGAACTACCTCGAACCGCATATCGAAGAGGCGTATGGCATTCGCGGGATTGACCACGACGACCGCATCGGCGGGGGCCTCAACACGCAGGGGGTCACCGGCTTCACGCAGTTCGGGAGGCAGAACTCGAATCCGCAATTCCAATGGCCCAAGGTATGGAATCCGCGCGTGAACTACTCGAAACTGGCCGGCAGCCACACCCTCAAGGCCGGATTTGAATACCAGGCCATCAATACCGAGATCAACGACCTTGCTCCGGTGTATGGGCAATCTTCGTACAACGGGCGTTTCAGCGCGGCGCCCGGGCTTTCTTCCAGTCTTAATCCGGTAGCCAATCTCGCGGATTTTCTGGTTGGAGCGCAAAGCTCCTATCAGAAAAGCAACTTCGCCGTCCTCGATTACCGTCAGCGGATGAATTTCTACTATCTGCAGGACGATTGGAAGGTCAATTCCCGTCTGACCCTCAACCTGGGGTTGCGCTATGAATATGCAACCCCGCAATGGGAAGCGAACAACCGCCTCGGCAATTTCGACCCTGTATCGGCCCAACTCTACTTCGCCAAGGAAGGCAGCATCCGGGATCGTTCCACCATCCGCCCGGATCGCAACAATTGGGGTCCGCGCATCGGTCTTGCTTATTCGCTGAACCCGAAGACGGTGATTCGCAGTGCCTATGGCATCAGCTACGTCCACTTCAATCGAATGGGCGGGGAAAACATCCTCGGCTTCACCGGGCCGTTCGTCTTTGCCGTGGCGCGGAACCAGGTGGCTCCGGCCGCCGCAACGGGTTCCGCCGTGCAGCCGGTCTGCGCTCCGGGGCAGCCCTTTCTCACCTGCTTCCAGCGCACACAGGATGGATTTCCCGATGGGTTCAACGACCCCTCGCTCTACAACACGCGCACCACGCGCGTGAACTACATGCCCGCGGATACCCCTTCGCCCTACGTACAGAACTGGCACCTCACCATCCAGCGGGAACTGGCCGCGGGCTTTCTGCTGGATGTGGGCTATGTCGGCAACCGGGGCGTAAAGCAGTTGATTCTGGGCGACTATAATCAGGCGCGGCCCAACCTGGCCGGGCAGAATACCTCGCTGCAATCCCGGCGGCCCTTCCAGAACTACGATTTCATCCAGGCCGCGTTCGCCGGAGGAAATACGTTCTATCACGGCGTACAGGTGAAGCTGGAGAAACGCTACGGCAACGGCCTCTATCTTCTCAACTCCTATACGTTCTCCAAGGCCATCGACAACGCCGCCGGCCACCTGGAGACGTACAACGGCGATAACTCCCGCGTGAATTTTTACAACCTGGCCGGAGAGCGGGGACTCTCCAGTTACGACATCACGCACAACAACGTGACATCGGTGATCTATGAGCTGCCGTTCGGGCGCGGCCGTTCGTGGGGCGCAGACTGGAATCCCGTGGTGAATGGCATTCTTGGCGGGTGGCGCACCACCCTCATCAACACTGCGCGCAGCGGGTTTCCCATTAACCTGACCTATAGCCCAACGGCGGCATTCCAGGTGTGTTCCAGTTGCACCCACCGGCCGAACGTTACCGGTCCGGTGCAGGATGACAGCTACAATCCGCATGCCTGGTTTATTGCCTCGAATGTGCAGGTTCCCACCGACGTGACGCAGCCGTTTGGCAATGCCGGCCGCAATATCGGCAGGATGGAGCCGTTCTTCCAAAGTGACTTCGGGCTCTACAAAGAGTTCCTCCTTCCCCGGGAGGGCTCGCGCGTCGAGTTCCGCAGTGAATACTTCAACCTGTTCAACGTCACGAACTTCGGTTCCCCGAATAGTAACGTCAGCTCCAGCAGCTTCGGACGAGTCACCAGCGCGTATCCCGCCCGGCAGATTCAGTTCGCCCTGAAGCTCTACTTCTAACCAGAAAGCTCATCCATCATTCCGAAGTGAACGGCCGCCCGAGTGGAAGGGCGGCCGTTGCCCATTCTCCGCCCAAATTTCTTCGCCGGAATTGTTGACACTCATTTGCATGACGGACTAAACTGATCTGGTATTTGGATTGACGATCTAATTGATCGCATATCGCTGTGGACGGCCCTAGCGGGGAGCGCGCTCGCTTCCGTTTCGAAGCCCTAGCCAGAGCGGTGTTGGTCCGGGAAGCGAGCGATCTGGCGCTGGAGAAGCCTGATGTTCGCACGAATCGCGTACAACTGGGAGTTCGCATGAGATTCAGGATCCGAAAGAAAATAAAGGTGGAACGCAAGATCAAGCCACGTGCGTGGCCGTCTTCCGGCAAGTACTGGATGGCGATGGGAACGTTGGTTGCTTACGGAGCGGGCAGCGATGCTGTGATCGCTCAGAGCCTGCCATCTGGAATCGCGAACGGGCGGAAACCGGGCGGCGCCGCCACCGAACAGACGCTTCCCTTGCGGCGATACGATATCCCGGCAGGACCGCTTGGCGGCGTGCTGGATGAGGTCAAGAAAGCGAACGGTTTGCAGTTTCGTCTAGACTCGCCGGGGATTCGACAGATCCAGTCGCCCGGTGTGCGTGGCCTGCTCACTTCGCAACAGGCTCTCGAACAAATGCTTCGGGGCACGGGGCTCGAGTACCGGTTTGCTGACGATCGAAGCGTGGAGATCCGCGTTCGCCCGCAAACGACGAGAGTGGAGGTGGCGGGAGACACCGCGACCTTGCGGAGCGAGAAGTATACGGAACCGCTCCTCAACACTCCGCAAACGATCACGATCATTCCGCGGGAAGTGATCGAAGAGCAGGGCGCCACCACCCTTCGCGATGTGCTGCGCAATGTGCCGGGCATTACGCTATCGGCCGGCGAGGGCGGCGCTACGCCCGGAGATAACGTCAATGTGCGAGGTTTCAGTTCGCGCAACGATCTTTTCGTGGATGGGGTTCGCGATATCAGCCCGCAATCGCGGGATCCTTTCAATCTGGAACAAGTGGAGGTCATGAAGGGCCCCGGCTCCGCCTACATGGGGCGCGGTTCGAGCGGAGGCGCTATCAACCTTGTCAGCAAACAGGCAAACCTGCGGCGCGCGCTGAGCGGATCTCTGGTACTGGGCACGGACGACACCCGCCGGGTGACGGGCGATGTGAATACGCCCCTTCCGTTCGTTTCCGAGCGGACCGCGTTCCGGATGAATGCCCTCTACCATCAGTCCGGGATGGCCGGCCGCGATGTCGTGAACTTCGAGCGGTGGGGTTTGGCTCCGACGCTCACGGCGGGACTTGGCACGCCAACCCGCTTTACGCTGAGTTACTTCAAGCTGCAACAGCACAACATTGCCGATTACGGGATCCCGTGGGTTCCCGCTTCGAACAACGCGCTACCGGAGTATCGGGACCGCCCCGCGCCCGTGCCGCGGGATACGTTCTACGGCTTGCGGAATCGCGACCGCGAGAAGAGTTCGAGCGACAGCGTGACCGCGCGGGTGGAGCACGATTTCAGCGACCTGGTTCGGTTCCAAAATCAGTTCCGCTACAGCGACAGCGATCAGGACCTGATCGCATCGCCGCCCCGCTTCGCCAGCAACGATAGCACGGTAATCCGCCGGGAGCTTCGCGCGTGGCTCACGGACGATACCGTCTACGACAATCAAACCAACCTGAGGGCGGAGTTTGGCACGGGGGCGGTTCGGCACTCCTTCGTCACCGGAGCGTCTCTCACCCGGGAGCAGGGATTGCGCTACCTCCGTAGCGCGCCGACGATGAACACCACGCTGTTCCATCCGGATCCCGACGATGTGTTTCCTGGAACGATCGTCACCAATCCCGTGCCCGGCGATGTGACCGGCACGACGCTTGGGTTCTATGCGTTCGATACCGCGAAGTTCGGGAGGCATTGGGAAGCGAGCGGCGGATTGCGCTGGGACCGCTTCGATGTCAACGGCGTGCAGACGAACACGAACCCCGTCTCCCACGTGGACCGCATGACCAGCCTGCGCGCCGGTCTGGTGTATAAGGTGAACGATCAGGGGAGCTTCTATGCCTCCTATGGAACGGCGCTCAACCCATCACTGGAAGGGTTGAACTACAATGCCGCCTCGCAGGACCTGGAGCCGGAGAAAACCTATACCTTCGAGGCGGGAAACAAGTGGAGCCTCGCCCAGAATCGGCTTCTGTTGACCGGCGCCTTCTTCAACGTGGAAAAGACCAACGCCCGAACGCCGGGCATCCTGCCGGGCGATCCGCCGGAGGTACTGGCAGGCCGGCAGCGGGCGCGAGGCATTGAGTTGTCCGCCACGGGGGCGATTCGCTCCGGGCTGCAGGTGCTGGCCGCTTACACTCTGCTCGATGGCCGCATCGTCGAATCAAACCGGACCGGTGAGTCGGGCAACTTCATCCAGAATGCGCCACGCAACTCCGGCAGCATCTGGGCAACCTACTCGCATAAGCGGCTTCTGCTCGGCGGAGGGCCGCGTTTCGTGGGCAAGCGCTACGGCAATAACAGCAACACGCGCTCCGTGGATTCCTATTGGACTCTCGAAGCCATGGCCGGTTTTGAAGTCACCCACTGGCTGGGCATTCGCATGAACCTCTACAACGTCAACGATGCGTACTATTTTGATCGTCTGGGCGGGGGGCATGTCGTCCCAGGACCATCGCGATCTCTACAGTTCAGCACGGATTTTCACTTCTAGGCACTATGCTTCTCGAAATACCTCACGTATTAAACGCGGACCAGGTAAGGGAATTCCGCGCCCAGCTCGAAGCCGCCGAGTGGGTGGACGGCCGCATCACCGCTGGACGCCAGAGCGCCACGGTAAAGGATAACGCACAGATTCCGGAGGATCATCCGGTTGCCCGTGATATCGGTGCGGCAATTGTGTCCGCGCTGGAGCGCCATCCGCTCTTCGTGGCTGCCGCCCTGCCGATGCACGTCTTTCCGCCTCTTTTCAACCGGTACTCGGGGGGGCAATCCTTCGGAACGCACGTCGATAACGCCATCCGCCAGGTTGCGGGAACAAACCATCGGATCCGCACGGACCTTTCCGCCACGCTCTTTTTCGCGGAGCCGGAGGAATATGAAGGCGGGGAACTGGTGGTGGAAGACACATACGGCGTGCAGCAGGTGAAGTTTCCGGCGGGCAGCATGGTGCTTTACCCCTCCACGAGCCTGCATCATGTGCGCCCGGTCACGAGCGGCGCCCGGCTTTGCGCCTTCTTCTGGATCCAGAGCATGGTCCGCGAGGATTCCCGCCGCACCCTGCTCTTCGATCTTGACATGGCGATCCAGCAATTGAACCAGAGCATGGCGGAAACAGCGCCGGGGCACGTGTCCGCGGTTCCGGCCGGAGTTGCCGTCCAGCTCACCGGCATTTATCACAATCTCATTCGTCAGTGGGCAGAAGTTTAGCCCACAAACTGCAACTTCCATACGCAAACGAGGGTTTCCAAGCCATGGCGCTCTTTCGAAAGATTCTCTTCTGGAGCCACCTGATTACCGGGGCGACTGCCGGAATCATCATTCTGATCATGTCCGTCACGGGGGTCCTGCTTACCTATGAAAAGCAGATGATCGCCTGGAGCGACCGGGACTTCCGCGTGGCGGTTCCGGAGACGGGCCGGAGCCCGATGCCCGCCGGAGCGCTGCTCTCCGCCGTGGCTGGCCAGCGCGACGGACGCCCGGATTCGATTACCTGGGAATCCGATCCCGCCGCGCCCGTGCTCCTCGGTTTCGGGCGTGAGCAGATGTTCGCGAACCCCTATACCGGGAAGATTGTGGGCGAGCCCACCAAAGGCATGCGCGCCTTTATGAGCGACATGCGCGCCTGGCACCGCTGGCTGGCCGGCACTGGAGAGAACCGGGCAATCGGCAAAGCGATTACCGGCGCGTCGAACGTGGTCTTTCTCTTCCTGGTGGCTTCCGGAATCTACTTGTGGATGCCTCGCGGGTGGAGCTGGAACAAGTTGCGGCCGATTGTTCTCTTCCGGGGCGGCCTTCGCGGCAAGGCCCGGGATTTCAACTGGCATAATGTGGCCGGCTTCTGGATGGCAATCCCGCTCTTTATCGTTGTCTTCTCGGCGATTCCCATCTCGTATTCCGGATTCAGCCAGTTTATGATCGAACTCGCCGACGGCAAGCAACCCGCTCCCGCGCAACGGCAGGGGCCTCCGGCGCAGCGTGGACCTGGGGGACCGGGCGGCCCGGCGGGAGATTCCTCGCCGAAGAAGGTTATTCCCTGGAGCGAGGCGGACTTCGCAGCGCTTGACGGGACCTTTTTGAAGGCGTATGCCGAGCCGGATTGGCAGACTCTCTCCCTGCGCGTGCCGCCGAAGCCCGGCGCGCCTCTAACGGCATCGGTCTCCAGGGGAGGGGGCGGACAACCGCAGCTCCGGGAAACGCTTACCTTGCAGAGTGGTGCGGGCGGAGAAGGCGCCGTGTCAGCCGCTGCGATCGTCAAGAGGGAAGGCTTCGCTGACCAGAGCCTGGGCCGCCGCATCCGCACCTGGATGCGCTTTGTGCATACCGGCGAGTATTACGGGTTCGCGGGGCAGACGCTCGCAGGGATCGCCTCGGCGGCGGGGGTCCTACTTGTCTATTCGGGGTTCGCGCTGACAATCCGGCGCTTCCTCGCCTGGAACCGGCGTCGTCGAGCGCAGCCGGTGGAAGTGAGAGCGAAGGCGGCCTGACGCGGCCGGCCCAAAAACAAAAGTACCCGGCGCGCAAGCCGGGTACTTCTTGAAAGGTGGCGTCCCCAGCGGGATTCGAACCCGCGTTATCGCCGTGAAAGGGCGGTGTCCTAGGCCGGGCTAGACGATGGGGACAA
>JADLCF010000383.1 GCA_020847315.1 Bryobacterales bacterium
GCGGCGCCTTGCGCGTGGCGCTCTCCGGACGGCTTCAACAGTTCTCGATGGAGGCCCCGCGCTTCGGCGGCGCAACCTCTCCCTACCAGGGAACCGAAAGCACCTTCCAATCCGCCCCGCGCGCGCTTACCGGAGATATGGCGGCCGCTTACCTCATCTCCCGGAGCGGCACGAAGTTGCGCGCGCATGTGGGCAATGCCTACCGCGCGCCGTCCTCTTATGAGCGCTTCGGCAGCTTCTTCTTTTTCGGCAGCTTTAGCGCTTACGGCGACCCCCGCCTCCGCCCGGAACGCGCCGTCTCCGTGGATGCAGGCATTGACCAATGGCTGGCTGGAGACAAGCTGCAACTGAGCGCCACCGTCTTCTATACGCGTTTGCAGGACATCATCCGCTTTGACTTCAGTGGACTGATTCCACCCAACGATCCCTACGGGCGTTTCGGCGGCTACATCAACGGGAAGGGCGGGCTCGCCCGGGGCGTGGAACTGAGCGCGCGCGCGCGACCGCATCGCTCCACCTCCATCGAAGCCAGCTATACTTACCAGAATTCCGACGACCGCACGCCGCCCGTTGCCGGCACGGATTCGCTCTCCTCCCTGCGCGTTTCCCCGCACATGGCTTCCCTGCTCTGGACCCAATGGCTGGGCAGCCGCCTTTCCGTCACCACCGACCTGAGCTACGCGAGCGCCCACCCCATCCCCATCTTTGCCGGAATGGGCAGCCGCACCTTCCGGTTCGAGGGTCCGCTGAAGCTCGATACCGTGGGCAGCTTCCGCCTCGCCCAATGGGAAAGTGGCTCGCTGAGCCTGTATGGCAAGTTGGAGAACCTCCTCAACCGCCAGTTCTATGAGAGCGGATTCCGCGGACCCAAGCGCTGGGCCCTGGCCGGTCTGCGATTCGAATTCTAACGAACACGTGGGGCGCCGCGCCCCTCTCCCCAGCGGGAGCGGTATGATGGGCGCGATGCAACGCCGCGAGTTCCTGGGCACGGCAGGTTCGGCCGCATTGGCGCGTACCCTTCGCGGTCAAGCGCAGCGCCCGAACCTGCTCTTTCTGATGGCCGATGACCATGCCGGCTACGTCCTGGGGGCCGACGGCAATCCGCTCGCTGAGACTCCCCATCTCGATCAACTGGCGCGCGAGGGCATGCGCTTTGCTTCACACTATTGCCAGAGCCCGGTCTGCACACCCGCGCGCCAGTCTCTGTTCACGGGCCAATTGCCGCACTCGGCCGGGGTCACCACCCTGCGGACCGCGCTCGCCAACGGCAAGCCTACCCTCGCCCGCCAATTCCAGGCGGCCGGGTACCGCACGGCGGCCATCGGCAAGATGCACTTCAACCAGCCGGGCAGGCCGGGCCTCCACGGCCTCGAAACCGCGCTTACCGAAGACGTGGTGTCCGCCCGCTGGCGGGCGCAATCAATGCCGAAACCGATCCCAGCCGGTGTGCCCGGCCGCGGACCCTGGCAGCCCTTCCGCGTTCCTGCGCGGGAATGGCTGAACGCCCGCTCGGAGCCTTTCGCGAGGCTCGATTACGACATGCGCTCCCGCTTTCAGGAGCGGATGGTGCGCGAGTATCTCGCCGCCAACCACGCCTCACCCTTCGCGCTTTGGGTGAGTTTCCAGGAACCCCACTCGCCCTTTGACTTTCCGGTGGAAGATTGGAAGCATTTTGACTCCCGGCATTTCCCCGTGCCTCGCTTAGGCCCGGAAGACGGCTGGCAAATTCCGCTGATTTTCCGCGACCTGAGCGATGCGGAAAAGCAAGGCATCATCGCCTCCTATTACACCTCCGCCCGCTTCCTTGACCGCAATTTGGGCAGGGTGCTCGATCTGCTCCGCGAGTTCGGTCTCGAAGAAAATACGCTGGTCGTGTACACGGCGGACCACGGCTATTCGCTCGGCCAGCATGGCCGTTTCGAGAAGCACTGCGGCTACGACCCCGCGCTACGCGTGCCCTTGCTCATGCGATGGCCGGGGCGCATCCGCGAAGGAGTTATCCACGATCTCACGGAGCACGTGGATCTTTCGGCCACCCTGCTCGATCTGCTCGGAGCCGAGCCTTTCGCCATGCAGCATGGCCAGAGCCTGCGCTCCTACCTGACCGGTGGCGCGTCAACCCCGCGAGACTGGATCTTCAGCGAACTCCTGGAGAACGAAGAGTGCTACGCCCGGTCGAAGAAGTGGAAGTACATTTACTGCTCCGGCAAGCGAGCCCGCACCGACGGCTATCAGATCGAGAACCCCACGCCCGGCCGCTATCAAAAGCTCTACGACCTTGCAGCGGACCCCGGCGAATTCACCGATGTTAGCGAACAAAACCCGCAGGTGGTGAAGGATTTCCAGCAGAAACTGCTGACTCGCTTCCGCGACACCCACCCCGAAGCCTCCGCGGAACCTTCGCAAGGCTCCGCGTCCGATCTGCTGGACTTCTATTTGAGGCCAAGAGATGCCGGCCCGGTAGAGGGATAGCCCAACCCAAGACGCCGATCCGCCCCACATTCAGCAATTTCTTCGGAGCGGGTCGAAGCAAATCCCCATATCCAGGCTTCTGACGGACACTATTTGATACCGGAAGAGCGTCGATTGGCAAAACCGGCAATTGCGTCACCCGCCAATTTGCTGTATTCATTGTGTCATCGATGGTCGTGTCGATGGTCCCGGATTCTGACGTTGCTCGTAGCTAGCCACGCTCAACAGGGGGCACTCATGCGTAGGATGCTTGCCCGGAAGATCAAGCGGCATGTTGGAAGCGCGCGAGTTCGCGAACGGTTCGCGCAACTGGAAACCGCCTATGAGGCAATTCGAAATTCGTTCGTTGGCCTCTACCCCGGCGTGGCCACTCCTAGTTTGCGCATGCTCACGCTGGCGATCACCGCCAAGTGTAATTTCCGTTGCGTGGGCTGCCGGTATGGCCGTGACTATATGGGCGGAAGCGAGCTTTCATTCACGAAAGTGGAGGAAATTCTTTCGGATGCGGCCGCCGCCGGCGTCTCCACAGTGCGTCTATATGGCGGCGAACCTCTTCTGCATCGTGATCTTCCCGCGATGATCGCCAAGACTCATGCGCTTGGCATGACTCCCTTCGTCAGCACGAACGGATTCCTGCTTGACCGCCGCGTGGGTGCGCTCGTCGACGCGGGATTGCGCATCCTATCTTTTGGATATTACGGCCATGGAGCGGTCTACGATCGGTATGTAGGCCGCGAAGGAGCCTGGGGTATTTACGAACAGAACATCGCAGCGACTCGCGAGCGCTACCAGGATCAACTTCGCCTTGACATCTCGTTCGTGCTCAATACAAGAACCTGTTCACTCGGTGAGCTTGAACGCGCGTGGACATTCGCGAAGCGCTACGAACTACGATTCCATGTGGATCTCATTCACTATTCCCTCCCATACTTCACGGAAGGCCTCGACCGCGAACTCCAATTCAAATCCGGAGACAGCGAGCGAATTACCGAATTCGTCGATCAACTCGCGCTGATGAAAACGGAAAGACCTGGCCTATTCCGCGAACCCATGGCCTCCATTCGATCCATTCCGGACTGGCTGCTCCTTGGCCCCGATATGAAAGTACCCTGCGATGCTTACAATATGCTCTGGGTGGGCGCCGACGGTTCCGTGCGGCTCTGCTTCGCGGATTTCCCGTTGGGAAACATCCACCAGACCCCCCTGCGGGAACTCATCGGAACCCCGGCCCATCGGCAAGCCTGCCGCGATGCAGCCAAACTGAACTGCGTGAACTGCCATTGCGGACGGGGCTCAAGAGTCCTCAAACATCTTCCGAGTCTCCTTCGTTACACCACCGGCAACCTCATCACGGAAGGGCATCTTCCTCTCAGAGAGCCAACAGCCGTGGATGGAAGGAGCGAGGTGGATGAGGAGTCCCGGCCAAGGACAAGCCCAGCGATCGCACGCACGCGCATTTTGCCTCCGGCCTGAGCAGTTTCTGGTAGAACCGGTTATTCAAGGGTCTACGCGCGCTGCGCGAATCGGCTTGGGAAGGGGAGAATGCCGCTTGGCGGCTCAGGATTCAGAGTTTCCGCGATGAGCCTGTCGGAATGAACACGCGGTGCAACGAAGAATCAATAACTTACGAGGAGCTGATCGTCCGTAAGTTATTGATTCTTGGTTCGAGAATTCTCAATTCCGACAGGCTCCGATGGAATCCCTCAAATGTCAAACTTCTACTGCCACCCCGGCAGAGTTGGGGGGCCTCCCCTGGTAGGGTAGGCAACAAGTACCGCTAACGCATCCAAGCGCAGGAGGCATCCGGCCCCAGCAGCACGAGATTCGCATACTTCCAGCCAGGATGCTCTCGAATCAGCGCGCGATCGTCTTCCACGCGAAGCAACCGGCCTCGCGAACACAGCCGGTAGATGGTGAACCCCATCCCGCGAAATAGCTGAAGGAGGGCGAAAGCGTCACTTCCGGCCTGAGACAGCCCATCCGGCCAGAACTCCATCAGCACCACCAGCGCGGGAGAGCGCCGCAGCGTTTGCACGAGTCCTGCGACCACCTTCCCCTCAAACCCCTGCACATCCATCTTTAGAAAATCGATCGATGACATCCCGAGCAATGGCAAGACCTCATCGAGAGTCACCGCCTCCACCGGTACGCTCCCGTCCGCGGACCCATTCGCGTAGAGCCGGTTATCCCCCCGGTTCTCGGACGACGTAAACAACGTCATCGCACCATGCGACGAGGAAGCCGCGACATTCAACAGTTGACAGTTTCGGAAGCTATTGGATTCCACAGTCTTCTTGAGGTACTCGAACGAAACCGGATCCGGTTCAAAGGCAGCCACCTTTCCATCCGATCCCACTTTCGATGCGAACAACGCGGTATACAGCCCCACATTCGCGCCCACATCCACCACGTGCATGCCGGGGCGAATCGCCGCGCGCACAAACCGCATTTCATCACGCTCATACTGCCGAACCGTCAACGCACCGCACACCACCGGGTCCGCTCGATTCATCGCAACCCGAACGCCACCCACCCGTACATACTCCGGAATCACCGCCCGCAGCACCGCCCCCAACCACCGGCGTGAAAACCGCGGCCGCAGCACGGCCGTGCGAATCCGCTCCGTCAGTCCCATAGACGAACCAATGCCTACTCCTCGATCCATGATGAGGCAAACCCGGCACTTCCGGTTGTTAACGATTCCATGGAGGTGCCGCAGCCCCAAAGCATGCGGCCTCGAAATCGGTTAGCTTCGCACTCGAGTGGTGCGAATGTCCTAGGGCTCGCGGCCCGGAAAATGAAGCAAGTTTCGGCGGAACACAAAAGCGGGCACAATGAAAAAACCGGACCAACCGGCCCGGCATCCAATCCCATGTAAATGATTGAAAGTAGTTTGGTTAGTGGTGAGCGCGGAAGGAATCGAACCTTCAACCTACTGATTAAGAGTCAGTTGCTCTGCCAATTGAGCTACGCGCCCACAACTTTTTTAGTTTAGCGCAGGTGGCACGGTTTTTGCAGCAGAATTTCCGAACTTGCATCCATCCCGCGGCGATTGGGTCACAGGGCGTCGCGTTAACCGGCCGCCGGCGGTTGGAACCAGTTGAATAGGGTGTGCATGGGGTCCGTGATCACCCGGTTGCCGCCTTCGCTTTTCGCTTCCCGCAGATTGCGCTCCGCCCGGCCCAGCCAAGTGGCGATCGAATCGTTTGGCACCAGGAGCGACGTCCCAATCGAGACGCCCACCTGGACGCAATGCGCCCCCAGGTCCAGCGCGGATCCCGCTACCTGCGCCCGGCACTGGTTGGCCAGCGCGGCCAAGTGCTCGGCATGCGTGTCGGCGAGGATGGCGTAAAACTGATCGTCTCTCCAACGGCCCAGGAAGTCATAGGGCCGCAGGCAGGAGATCACCGTCTTGGTCACCGCCTTCAACACCTGGTCTCCCACGGCGAGGCCGAAGCTGCGGTTCACGAGCGTCAATCGATCCACGTCGATCATCGCCAGTCCTGGGCGGCGCCCGTAGCGCACGAACGCCTCATGCGCCTGATGCAGCGCGATTTCCGTATACTTGCGATTCCCCGCCTCGGTAAGCGGGTCAAGGAACGTGAAGCGCTCGTAGTCCCTGGCATGCTCCAAAGCCGCCAGCCCTTGCGGACGTTCCGCGAAAATGTGAATCGTGCCGATGATGCTGCCGGCTTGCCCGCGCAACGGAGCCACCCGCAGCGAGATCGGCAGCCGGTAGCCTTCCTTGTGGTGAAGGAAAAACTCGCCGTCCTGGCGCTCCCCCGTCGAAATTACGCTCTTGTTAGGGCAATCCTCTCCACATGAGGAGCAGCCCTGCTGGTTGGAGTGAGAGAACACGCGGTCATGGCAATTCCGGCCGACCACTTCCTCTTTCTTGTAACCGGTAATCCGTTCCGCGCCGGAATTCCAGAACCGGATGCGATCTTTCAGATCGAGCAGGCAAACACCATCGTGGAGCTGTTCGAGCACTTGCGGCAGCAGTGCCGCATCCGCCGCCGCGGCGCTCGGCGCGCCCACCAGGGAGGGGGAGATCATCGGTGTGGGCACGGCGCCGGCTCGCAACTCGCGAGGGACTTCCAGGCAAGACGTGCGCTCACCGAGCGGAATCACACGCGCGAGATTGTCCTGGTGGCTCATCGGACGCCTAACGCTTGGCCCTGGGGCCGGGCTCTGGATGCATTACTCCGTCTCCAGAATACGCGCCGTTACCGATGCGGCATCAGGCAAAGAAAAGACGTTTCGTACCGCGAATTGCCCCAGTAGTACTAACGGAACCGTCGAGGGGGTTCCACGTTCTACGGTTTGCGGGAATGGGCTTCCGTGAGGGCCGCTTCCAGTTCCCGCGCGTGCATCCGAACCGTCTGCTCTTCGATTCCCAGCAGGGCGGCAGACTTGCCCGCAACCGTCCGCTCCCCGGAAAGCAACCCACTCGGATCCGCGAAGTAGAGGCGCAGTTCGCTTTGCTCCGTCACCACGTTGTTGCCGGCGGCCCCGCTGCGGGATTCCTTCTTCTCCTCATACGCGAAGAGCTTGCCCGCGGGAGTGTAGAAGAAGCGGCTGCTGGCGCTGCCATGGCTGCCCATGTTCATTTGCTCATCGATCATCCGGAGTTGCTCCCCATCGTAGTAGCCCGTGACGGCGGAAACGGTCTCGCCGAAAGTCCACTCCGTATTCACGGGGGTCATGGAGGCTTGCTGCGCCGCAATTTGCGCCGCGGATGCACGCAATTCTTCGATCTGCTTGGCGCCTGCGGCGGAGCCGGAATCCGCCGTGCGGGTTTCGTTCCGGCTGCACGTGCCGAGCAGCAGCGCACCCACGAAGACCAGCGCCAGAAAAGGAAAAATCGGCGATTGCGGCCACTTCGACTTCGACCTCGGGTTGCAGCAGGACATCTCTCGTGATTGTAGGCCATCGCGCGAACGCATTCCCAGCCGGGGCCGCACGCTACAATGAAGCGATGCCTCCCCGGAGTGAGAAGAACAGCGAGAAGAGCGATGGGAAGAACTCGGAGCCGAACGGTGAGCAGCCCCCGGCGATCGCACCCTCGGAGGAGCCATCCACCGGCACGCCCATGACGCCGCAATCGTTCGAAAAAGGCATCGAAGAACTGGAATCCATCGTCCAGGAACTCGAGCGCGGCGAACTGAGCCTGGAAGATTCCATCCTGCTTTTCGAAAAGGGAATGGCGATCAGCAATGCGTGCAGGCAGCAACTGGCCGATGCCGAGATCCGCGTGGAGGTCCTGCTGCGAAAAGGCGGCAAGATGGTGGCCGAGCCGTTCGGCGCGGGCGGCCGGCGGTCTCTCTCAAGCTCAACCAGCCCTGAACCCGCTACCGGCGGTGAAACCATTAACGATGACGACACCCCTTTCTGATCTGCGGCAACTCGTAGATCGCACTCTTGATCAGTTGGTCCCCTCGGAAGAAACCCCCCCGGTCACCATTCATCGGGCGATGCGCTACAGCCTGATGGCCGGCGGCAAGCGAATCCGCCCGCTCTTGTGCATGGAGGCCGCGAGAGCGGTTGGCGGAGATGTGACGCTCGCGGCTCACCCCGCCTCAGCGCTCGAAATGGTGCATACGTATTCGCTGATCCACGACGATCTTCCCGCTCTCGATAACGACGACCTTCGCCGCGGGCGTCCCACCTGCCACAAGGTTTTTGGCGACGCCATGGCGATCCTCGCGGGAGACGCACTGCTTACGCTCGCGTTCCAGGTGCTGGCGCAAACTCCCGGCGCATCGGCGGACGTCCGCTGCCGCCTTTCAGAGGAACTGGCGCTTGCCGGTGGCACGGTAGGCGGGATGATCGGCGGGCAGGTATTTGACCTCGAAGGCGAACAGCAGAAACCCACGGCGGCTTTGCTCGAATCCATTCACCGCGCCAAGACCGGCGCGCTGCTGCGGGGCAGCGTTCGCATGGGCGCCATCTTCGCGGGCGCCGGCGGCGCGGAACTCGACGCGCTCAGCCGTTTCGGCGAGCACGTGGGCCTCGCCTTCCAGATCGTGGACGACATCCTCGATGTGGAGCAATCGAGCGAGCAACTCGGCAAGACCGCAGGCAAAGATGCCGCGCA
>JADLCF010000384.1 GCA_020847315.1 Bryobacterales bacterium
AGTCACGTCACGAAAGCGGCGTTCTCCAGAAGATCGATCCTTTTCTGGTTTGCCCATTCAAAGCGTTTGGGTTCCTGCCGCGATTTCGTTTGCGCGGAGGCGGCTTCAGGCCGGGAACGGCACGGAACCCTCGCCCGTGCGCCAGAGCTTGTGCAGGATCACGCTGAGCTTTCGGGCGACGGCTACAATCGCCCGCTTGTTGGCGTTTGGGCCGCCACGCGCCTGCCTCCGTTTGAGTGCTTCCGGGTACTTGGTCTTCAGCAGAAATTCGATATCCCCGGCTGCTTCCTCAATCGCCATTGAGAGGATATCGATCATCCGCAGCAGGAATTCCATCGAGGCGATCACCGCGGCGGGCAGCTTGGCGAAGTGCTTCTCGATGCGCGCGGCATTCGTGTGCAGACGGCCTTCCTCGGCGATCTCACCGGCCAGGTTTCGACGACAGAACTGGCTCGCCCGGTCGCCGACATTGAGACCGATGGTTTCCCCCGACAAGCCGTTTCCTGGCTCAACCGTGGCCGCGCCGGGCTTCTCCTTCGCTCGGGATTGCTTCTCTCCCTTCGCCACCACGCGCAGCGCTTTGGCTTCCCTCGACGTCTCTGCTTTGTTAGCATTCTTCATGGCTGGTTCTCCTTTAGCCAGGTTTTCTTTGACGCGATCTACGCTATCGCATCAGAACCAGCCGTCTCATCTCATCGGATACCGAAGTCCCGATAGCAAATTCGGAATTCGAATTCGAGTTTTCCCTCGCGCGTGCGGGCCGGCTCGCCCTCGATCTTCCCCTTGCGCCCGCCCGTCTCGCGCCGCGCGACGAGGACTCCCCTACCTTCCATCTCGATGTGCAATGCTTCGGCGGGCGGGGAGCCGGTCCCGGGCAGTTCGAGTTGCTTGATGCGCACCCTTCGGCCGCCGTCTTCTTGACGCCAACCGGCGGGAGTGTGTATCTTCGTGAGCGTCCCCATCGGCGTAATGCTGGGTGTATTGGGCCGGTCGCCGCCTCCAGGGGGATGGGTAACTATCTGCAATAGGTGCGCCTTTGACCAATCCCCCAGTGGACCCGCCCTTCGCCGAACCGAATCGGGGCGGTGAAATCGCCAGCCGTCTCAATTGGCTGCGCGCAGGGGTGATGGGAGCGAACGACGGCATCGTCTCGACCGCCGGGATGGTGGTGGGCGTGGCTGGCGCGGCCGTGAGCGACCATGCGTTGTTCGCCGCCGGCATTGCCGCGGTGATTGCGGGCGCCCTGTCGATGGCTGTGGGCGAGTATGTATCGGTTTCCAGCCAGCGCGATTCTCAACGCGCTGAGCTCGCCATCGAAAGCAGGCAGATCGCCAAGGATCCCGAGTACGAATTGAAGCAGCTCACCCAATTGATTGAGGCGCAGGGAATTGATCGAGCGCTTGCCCACCAGGTGGCCGTCCAGTTAACCGAACGGGACGCGCTTCGCGCCCACGCGCGCCTCGAACTGGGGTTTGACCCAGACGAACTCAATAACCCCTGGCAGGCCGGGATCGCTTCCATGATGGCGTTCTTGATCGGCGGGCTCATCCCACTGGCCGCCATCCTTCTGTCACCTCGCGTGATTGCGGTTCCCGTCACCGCCATCGCAGTGGTTCTAGCGCTCGTCGTCACCGGGTCCGTTTCCGCTCATCTCGGCGGAGCGCCCAAGCTGCGGGCTGTGGTTCGCATCACGGGCGGTGGGATCGTAGCCATGGCTGTCACCTATGCGATCGGCTCGCTGGTCGGGGCGCGGCTCTGAATTGCACCTCGCCAGCGTTCGGTGGAGAGCCGTTCGCGCTGAAAGAACGGCAACTGCCCATCCTCGCGTGAAACCACGATGTTGATCCTATCCCCACGCCGGGGCGGACGCGCCACGCGCCATGAAGATCGCTCCCATCAAGATGCGGCATCCGGTCGAAGCCTGGCTTCGGCTCGCGCTTGGAGCCAAGCATCGCCATGGCCGTCCTCCAAGCCGGCGGGAGGCTACGCTCACTAAGGAAAACAAAGGAAGAGGGCGATACCTATCGCACTCACTATTTCAGAACCGAAGGGGCCGGCTCTCTCTATCTCTGGACCTTGATTGGACGATGCGCTAAGGCTGCGCGCGCATCCCGACACATCCCTCTACAAATCGTGTATAAGCTTCTGATGCGAATCGGCGGCTGCCAGGCGATCGGCCCTATCCTGCTGGGTCTTTCATAGCCGGTGCACGTGCTGCAGCGTGGCGCGGAAGTGGACGATATTGTTCACATGGCCGCCCTTGCCGTGGTGCAGGCCCAAGCCGGATAGCCAGTTCGCGGCAGTCCTGCCGGGAGTACGCAAATCGCTGCGTTCCCGGCAGGCATTCGTCATCCGGTTCGGTAGCGTGCGTCCTTCTTCTCTCTCCGTGTCTTCACCGTAATTCCTCCAACCTGCCCTGCTTGCCGGGAGCGGAGGACGCCCTGGGGAAGGGCCGCGAGCCTGTTTGCATGAGCCTGTTTGCATGAATAGGTGTCCGGGTATTCGTTGAAGTGGAAGAGCCTTCCTGGCGGCATGCTACTCTCCTGTCCTAATTCATTCTTTACCTCGGCGCGCTTTGTCCAAGATGACGTCCGCCGAGGCTTTCCAGATGAAGGGAGCCGGTGAGCCATTCCACTGCGCGAGCCACCCGTAGATCGCCTGCTCCAGTTCGTCGGCGCTGTGGAACGTGCCTCGCCGGATCCTTCGGCCAGTGATCAACGCAAAGAACCAGCGCGCGGTCGGGTGGATCCAGGTAGAGGCCTACAATGTCGCGGACCTTCTCCTCAAACTGCGGCTCGTTGAACAGTTTGAAACGCTCGACAGGGTGCGGCTGCGCGTCGTGGCGTTGCCAGACTCGGTGCCCCATCGTCCTGGACACCCGCAGGTGAGCGGCAAGCATCCGCACGCTCCAGTGGGTGCTGCCATCGCCTGGACGCGTCTTCCGTGTCGTGTCGAGAATGCGCTGCTCCAACTCTGGCGTCAAAACGGCCGGGGAGCGCTGGCGCCGGCGAATGCCCGTGACAGCGGCCATTTCCGCTTTGGCGAACGCGGCGCGCAACGACAACACCGTGGGCGGGAGACCTTCAATCGGCCGGCAATGTTCGCGTTGGCCACGCCTTGATGCGCCAACAATAGGATCTTGCAGCGGAGCGCGACCTTCTGGGAGGAGTTGCCGTTCCGAACCAGCAACCGAAGTTCTGGTTCTTGGTCGCTGGTAACGGCCCGCGGGGCTGCCGCAGTGAACATGACTCAGTAAGGAACAACCCTCACTGCTTGTAAACACTTATCTGAGACAGGACGCTAGGGTGGAGACGCGGGTAAACGAACAGACTTGGCGCGCGTCGGAAATCCATGCCAGCGGGGGAGAGTATGCCTGGAGCTTGTGGCGGCTTCCTTGGCCGGAAGCCGGCGCGGGCGCGCACACCATCGTGTCTCGCGCAATCGATGCGGGGGGAAATATGCAGCCGGCAAGGGAGGAACGGGCCAAACCCAACTCAGCGCGAAGGAAGACAACTCGCAGCGGCCACGGCGGATCGTGATTTCGTGAGGCGCGCGGCTTGCAAGCGCCGAAGACAATCATGGCTGGCGGGATCGCATTGGTGTTAATAGTGATACGGGAGCAATTGTGACGGCATGATCGTAGGTTTCATTGGACTTGGCTTGCTCGGAACGGCGCTCGCCACAAGGCTGGCGCATGCTGGATTCCCGCTCTGCGGGTATGACCCGGACCCGAG
>JADLCF010000385.1 GCA_020847315.1 Bryobacterales bacterium
CTGAACCTGGGCGTCCGGTGGGAAACGGATACGCCACTCCACGACCGGAACAACCACATGAACGGGTTCGACCCAACAGCGATCAATCCCATATCCGGCACGCCCGGCGTCGTAAAGTTCATGGGAGTGGATGGGTTCCGGACAAGCCCGTACGATACCGACATGAACAACTTCGGCCCGCGCTTCGGCTTCGCCTGGCGCCCGCTGGGCAGCGAGAAGACGGTGATCCGCTCCGGGCTGGGCGTATTCTTCGCGCATCCTTTCGATGGTGGCGCGCCTGGCGTAAGCCTCGGCTTCGAGAATAGCGCCACGATCAATTCGCCGGATAACGGAGTCACGACGCCGTTCTTCCTTCGCGATGGAGTTCCATCCTACACCCTGGCCTCACCCGTCCTGGATGACCGCTTCGGAGCGGTGAAGTTCGGGGCCAACCCGAATACGGCGCCTACGTTCTTTGAGACCAACCGGCGCACCGGGTATTCCATGCAGTGGAACTTCACCGTGCAGCACCAGTTGCCCGGCAATACGATGGTGGAGGCCGCCTATATCGCGAATGCCTCCCGCAAGCTATCGAGCGCGAACATGGCGATCAATCAGGTGCTGCCGCAACTCCTAACGGCAACCTCCAAGCAGATTGACCGGCCCTACGCGCAGTTCAGCAATGTCACCATTGAACGGCCGTCACTCGGCATTTCCAATTACCATGCGATGATGCTGAAGACCGAGAAGCGGTTCTCCGGAGGGTGGAACTTCCTGGTGACCTATACCTGGTCCAAGTTCCTCAACAACACCAACGAAGGCGGCTCCGCGGTCGGCGCGGAGGGCGGCGTGTATTCGGACTATTACAATCGCCGCGCCGATTACGGCCCCAGCGAGAACGACATCCCGCACCGGGCCACCTTTAGCAGCGTCTATGAACTTCCTTTCGGCAAGGGAAAAAAATACCTCGCCAACAACCCGCTCCGTTACATCGTCGGCGATTGGAGCCTCGGTGGCATCCTGAACTGGCAGGCGGGCGCGCCGTTTACCGTGGGAACGCAAGTGAATACGGTATACTCGGCCAGCGGCAGCCTGCGCGCCGATGTTTCCGGGAACCCCAACCTCAGCGGTTCCGAACGCACGCTCGACCGGTGGTTCCGCACGGAGGCGTTCTCGCAACCGGCTCCGGCCCAGTTCGGAAATCAGGGCGTGAATATCCTGCGTTCGGATGGATTCTTCGGGCTCAACATGAGTCTGTTGCGCAACTTCCCCCTTCCTGGCGAGGGCCGCATGATTCAATTGCGGGGCGAGTTCTTCAACCTGCCGAACCATGCCAACTTCGGCACGCCGGGACGCGTCTTCGGGGGGCCTGGGTTCGGGGTTGTCGGGAGCGCAGCGGCAGCCCGGAGCATTCAAGTGGGCTTGCGCATGACTTTCTGAGCGGCTTTCGCACGCTTGCCTCCACCGCCGCCGGTAACCTTCGGGCTGCCGGCGGCGTTTTTTCTCCATACCGCCTTCCCCGCGCGCGCCGGCCTGGATATAATCCAACGCATGGCCTTCCCGTGGGAAGGCGGAAACCACTGGGATCGGAATTTCGCACCATGACTAGACTTTGGTCGTTCGCATCCGCCTGCGCCTTTGGCGCGGCCCTTGCCTTTGTGGTGGCTCCCGGCCATCTGCAATCGCAGGAGGCGCCGCCTGCCAATGGGGAGCAGAAGAGCCCCTGGGTGGAAGGAACCGATAGCCGCCCGGCCGAGCAGGCTTACATGAATATCAAGGTGTTCACCGGGCTCCCGGCGAACCGCCTGGAGTTCATCATGAAGACCTGGAAGGATTCGCTGGGCGTGCAGTGTACCTTCTGCCACATCAAGGGCGAATGGGAGCGGGACGACAAGGAAGAGAAGGAAACCGCCCGTCACATGAAAACGATGACGGAAGGCATCGCCAAGAGCTATTTCAACGGCAAGTACGATGTGACCTGCTACACCTGCCACCATGGCGAGGCGAAGCCGGCTAAGAACCCGCCTGCCGCCCCGGTAAAACGCCAGCCGCGGCCTGTGCAGCCCGGCGCGGGGCTATAGACTCTCGCGAGGTCCTCGCGCAAGCTTCCCGCAAGCAAACGCCCTCTCCCCGGCATGACCTGGGAGAGGGCGTGGATATCGGTCCTGAATCGCGGCTACGCTCAGGCAGCCACTTTCGTGCCGGGAATCGCTTCGGTCGCGCTCGCTTCCCGCACCATGCTGGCGATCCCCAGCTTTTCGAGCAGTTTAATCTGCATCCAGGTCATATCGACCTCCCACCACACCAGCCCGTGCCGGGCCGAAGTCGGATGCGCGTGATGGTTGTTGTGCCAGCCCTCGCCGAAGGTCAACAGCGCTACCCACCAGCTATTCGTCGAAAGATCCTTCGTATCAAAGCGGCGGCTGCCGATCATGTGCGTGGCAGAGTTCACCAGCCAGGTGGCGTGCAACCCGAACACGAGGCGGAAGCAAAGCGCCCAGAGAAACATGGAGAGGCCGCCAAACGCGAGCAGCGCGGCGCCGAGAATCACAGTCGGCACATAGTGATACGTATTCAGCCAGCGGTAGAACGGGACGCGGCCGAGATCCGGAGCATAGCGCGACATCCGGCGGGTGTCGTTGTGCCCAGCTTCCCCAAGGAGAATCCAGCCCACATGCGCCCACCAGGCGCCATCGTTCGGCGAATGCGGATCGCCTTCTTTATCGGAATACTGGTGATGCAGCCGGTGCGTGGCCACCCAGAAGATGGGGCCGCCCTCGAGCGTCATCGTTCCAAGGATGGCGAAGAAATACTCCAGTGGCCGCGGGACCTTGTAAGACCGGTGCGTATGCAGCCGGTGGTAGCCCATCCCGATGCCCCAGCCGATGCACATCCAGTGCAAGGCTACGGTCACCAGCAACGCCTCCCAGCTAAAGAAGAACAGTGCGGCTACGGCGCCCACATGCAGCAGGGCCAGGACAATCGTAGTGATCCAGTTGATCTTATGCGGATCACGCAACTCAACGGCTTCGGTAGACAAACGGGAACTCCTCGGAAAGTGGGGATGCAATTCCACCTTAGCGGAGCTTGCCGCAAGCCATTGTAATGTTTCTGTAAATGGGTTCCCGGTGACTTACGCGGCCTCGCCCGAATAGCGGCCTTTCACCGCCAGATGGTACGCCGCCGCGCCCGCCGCAATCGTCAGAATGGCTGCCGCCGATACCACCGGCTGCAGCATAATGCCGTAGACAATCATCCATACGCCAACCAGCACGAACACAGCCGGCATCAGCGGCCACCCGAAGCTCACCACCGGCAATCTTTCCCAGTTGGGCCGGCGGCGGAACAGGAATAGCGACGCCACCGCGAGCACGGTGAAGAAGGTGAGACTGAACCCGATGTATACAACCAGTTGCGGGAAGGGCGTGATCGTCATCAGGATGGCGCAGACGCCCTGGCAGAGGATGGCCGGGATGGGCGTGTGGAAGCGCGGATTCACCTTGCGCGCGAAGCCGAAGAACGCCCCGTTCCGCGCCATCGCGTAATAGACGCGCGGACCGATGGTCACCATTGCGTTCACGGTGGAAAGAATCGAGATCGCCATCAACGCGCTGAACATCCCGGAGATTTCCGGCCCGAAGAGCTTCGAGGCAGCCAGGCTCCCCACCGCGAAGACGCCCTTCATCGATTCCACGCCCGTGCCGTAGATGAACGTCACATTCAGGCCGATGTAGAGCAGCGCCACGACAGCCGTCCCAAGCGCGAGCGCGATGGGAAGCGTGCGTCGCGGCTGGCGCAATTCCTCCGCCACGTAAGTCGCGGCGTTCCAACCGCTATAGCCGAAATACACCCAGAACAGGCTGATGGCGAACTGCGAGGCGAGCGGCGTGGTGGAGGTGCGCGCGGCGGGTTGGGAGAACGAACTCCAGTCACCGGTCCCCACCAGAATGCCGAAAAAGATGAATGCGAGCACCACCGCCAGTTTCGTGCCGGTGAGAATGTTCTGCACCTTAGCCGCCCGCGTCACGCCCACGCAATTCAGAATCGTGAAGACCGCGATGATAGCCGCCGCCATGTACTGCGCGCCGCCCACTCGGAGCGTGAGATAAGACGATTCCCAGATCACCGCCGCGTGTTCCTGCTGCAACTGCGGGTAGAAGTAGCCGAGGTATTCGGAGAAAGCCAGCGCCGCCGCCGCAATAGGAGCGGAGAATCCGGCAAAGAACGAAATCCACCCGGACATAAAGCCCCAGGTGAGCCCGTAAGCGCGGCTCAGGTAAACGTACTCGCCGCCCGAACTGGGAAAGTTCACGCCCAGTTCCGAATAGCAGAACGCCCCGCACAAGGCTACCACCGCGCCCACCAGCCAGATGACCAGAATCAGATACGGATCGCCCAAATCTCCGGCCAGAAATCCGGTGGTGGTGAAGATCCCGGTCCCGATCATATTGGAGACCACGAGCGCCGTCGCGCTCACCACGCCTAGCTGGCGGACCAGCGTGGGCGTGGCTTGGCCAAGGGTCTCTACTGCTCGGTCCATACTCGCTCTAGTGTACAGCGCGGCCCGCGGAAAGCGCCGCCTTCGCCTCGGAAGCACCCCCTCAACAGGCGGCGTCCCGCAGGCAGTAATCATACGCCTGGTAGACGCTCTCGAACACCTTGTCCCAGGTCGCTTCGAGGGCTTGCGCGCGGGCGGCGCGCTTCATGGCCGCGAGGCGCGCGCGATCCGCCATCAGCGTGCGGATGTGCTGGGCGAAGCCGGCCGCGTCTTGCGCGATAAAGCCGGTCTCGTTCTCGCGAATGATGAACTTCGGGCCGCCGCCCGGCGTCACCACGGCGGGCACGCCGGAGGCGAGGGCCTCCTGCACCACATTGCCGAAGGTGTCCGTGGTGGAGGTAAACGCGAAGACATCCATGTTCGCGTAGGCCTCGGCCAGAGCCTCCCCGCGCAACACGCCCGGCAATTCGAGGTTTTGCATATTCTCGGCCAGCCAGGTCTGCTCGCCCCCGCTCCCCACGATGGAGAAACGGAAGTTGCTCTCGCCCTCGGCGAGCAGAATCTTCTCCACTTCGGCCAGCGTCCGGACGTTCTTTTCAGGTTGCAAGCGGCCGACGAAGCCGATGACGAAGGTATCGTCCGTTCGCGTCCGTTTCGCCGGGTCGAACTGAATCGTATCGACGCCCCTGGTCATCACGAAGGAGCGCTTGCCGCTCGCCTTCTCCAGCAGTTCGGTATATTCCCGGTTCGGCGCGAGCGACGCGCAAGCCAGCTTATAGAGTTGCAGCAGCAGGCTTAGCGAATGATCTTCCGCCGCCTTCCCCGCGCTCTCGACGAAGCGCTGCGGCAGAAACGAAAGCGCCTTCTCTAGCCGGTGACGCGCGAATTCATGCAGGTTGGTGTGGTAGCCGAGAATGATCGGCAGCTTGCGCCGGCGGGCAATCACAATGGAGAGCAGCCCCAGATCTCCGGGGCTCACCACGTGCATGATGTCGGGCTGAAAGCGATCGAGTTCTTTTTCGATGAGCCCCTTGTAGCGCCACATCAGCGTGTCGAAGCCAAAATCCGTTTCCACCGGCACGGTTGCCAGGCTGCGCTGTAACTCCACGTAGCGCGCGGAGCCGTCATCGAAGAGCCGCGTTTCCGTATGCGGATGCAATGTGAGCACGGGGCAGCCGTTGCGCTTCCCGTATTCCACGAACTCGCGGCTGGTGAGCGCCGCTCCGTTCACTTCATAAAAGATATCGGAGACAAACGCAACGCGAGGCGGTTCACTCAAGATGGAAGGCCCTCTCCATCCGATAATGCCACACGCAGCGCGGAGCGGAAGCGTGGCCGCTCGAGCAGACGCATCGCCCAGAGAACCTTTGCGAGAACCGGCGGCGTGCCGTTCTTGAACTTCGAAGCAAGCGTGGCGTGCTCGCCGTTATCCCGAATGAGATAACTGCGGTCCAGGCAGCTCACCTTCCCATAAGGGTGCTCCGGATGATCCCGAAGCATGTCCCAGGCGGTCTGGAAGCAGCGCAGCTTGCGGCCTTCGCGGTATTGCGGCATCACGACGACGTGGCTTTCGCCGGCGCGCACCTCTTCGGCGAACTCCGCGAACGTGGAGGCGCGCGTGACGTTCAACAAGGCGTTGGGTTCGTGCCCGTGCCGGTCCCCGCCGGAAACGAGCGGCAAACCCACCGTTTCGGCCAGGGTCATCACCCGCAAATTCTCGTGCCAAGTGCGAAGCCCGTTCAGTTCCAGCGCGTCGATCCGGTCGCCCAACCGGGTCAGCAGCCGGGCGAGGATCTCCTCGTGGGCTGGTTGCCCGGCGCCGGCTTCGTCCCACAGCGGGTGATTGAGGACGATCAGAATCTCCCGATACGCCGCCAAGGCATCGAGAATCTCGCGCAGCGCGGGCATGGAAGGCGCTTCGCGATACGCCTGCATCCGCCCATGAAATTCGTGCGCCACGTTCCTTGGAATGTTGTGGATTCCGAAGTGGAAGAAGGTGCGCTCTACCGGCGCGGTCCACTCGGTGGAGATGGGAATCTCGTCGTCCGTGTCGAGCGCTTGCAGCCGCAAGTTGGCTTCGATTTCGTCATGGTCCGTAATCGAAACGATTGAACGCATCGAGAGCGCCTCGTCAATCTGGCGGCATTCGAGGCGATAGGCTTCCTTCGG
Source organism: Bryobacterales bacterium (assembly GCA_020847315.1). GTDB lineage: Bacteria > Acidobacteriota > Terriglobia > Bryobacterales > Bryobacteraceae > JACTMJ01. Next base: position 6,647 of record JADLCF010000385.1, read on the forward strand.
CGTCACTGGGGAGGTCCAGTAAGCGCGGCTGAAATCGAGCGGCTTGCCGGAATGCTTCAGGTATCGGTCGTTCTCCCGCTTGAGCAGCCAGGCGATCAACCGGTTACGGGCGCCGTGCTCAAAGAGAATCCCTACGCTTTCCTTTGAAATCGACGTATGGCTGTGCAGCGATACTCCCGCCGTGCCGCTCTTCCAAGCCGCATCACACATCCATTGGTAACTCAGCCGGAAGGCCATCTTTCGCTCACTCCCCCTGCTCCCCGGAAGGGCGCCCTTCGCTCCCCAATGGGAGGGTTGAACAGGAAAACATGTTGCACCGCAAACGTGCTAATTCCGCCGGATCGCCGTGCCCACTTCCGAACCCGAGAGCGCCTCGGCAAGCACACCCGCGCGAAAGCCGGGCAGAATCCGAACCGTGCCCACGCCCTTTTCCAAGGTGCGGCATGCCGCTTCGAGCTTTGCCTGCATCCCCCCGGCGGCGACGCCCTCGGCAATCAACCGCCGGCAGTCTTCGATCGTCAATGCGCGCAGCGGCTGCTTCTCTGCGTCGAGCACGCCCTCGACATCCGTGAGAAAGAGGAGTTGTTCCACCGGCAGTCCAGCCGCGCAGATACAAGCCATCTGGTCCGCGTTCACGTTATAGATGTTGCCCTTCGCGTCGCCGCCCACGCAAGCCACCACCGGGGTGAAGCCGCCGTCGAGCAGTACTTCCAGAAGTTGCGTGCGCGCGAGAACGGGGTGGCCCACCGCGCCCAATTCCTCGCTCAGTTTCTCCGCTTCTACAAGCCCGCCATCCACGCCGGAGAATCCGACGGCAGGTAAGCCGGCCGCGATGAGCGAGGCCGCCAGTTGCTTGTTCACCGAACCCGCCACTACCTTCAGCAGCGCGTCGATCACCTCGGGAGACGATACACGTAATCCGTTCACGAAGCGGCTCTGGACGCCCTGCGCCTCCAGGAAGCGCGTCATCTGCTTCCCGCCGCCGTGAACCACGATCACCCGGTGGCCCGCTTTCGCCACGTCGCGAATCTCCGCGGCAAGCCGCTCGCGGGATTCCACGGTATCGAGCAGGGTGCCGCCCAGCTTAATCAGCAGGGTCACAGCAGCCCCTCCGTTTCCGCAAAGCCGAACATCAGATTCATGTTCTGCACGGCCTGCCCGGCGGCGCCTTTTACGAGATTGTCTTCCACGGCCACGACAACCAGCATCCGGCTGGCTTCTTCGAACTGGAAGCCGATGTCGCAGAAATTCGTGTGCTGCACGGCGTGGAGGTCCGGGAACTGGCCCGGGTTATACACACGCACGAAGGGTTCGGAACGGTAAGCTTCGTCATACGCGGCGAGGACGTCGTCCTTGCCCGCGCCTTCCCGCAGCCGCAGGTAAATCGTCTCCAGGATGCCGCGCGGCGTGGGAAGCAGTTGCGCCACGAAATGAAACTCGTTCTCGGTGAGCCCGCTGTTCTGCAGGACTTCCGGAACGTGCCGGTGACCGAATGCGGAATACACGCTGAAATTGTCGCCCGCCTCGCAAAAGCTGGTCTTGAGGCTGGCCTTTCTACCGGCTCCGCTCACGCCGGATTTGGCATCGCAAACGATGGGCATACTCCGGTCCACGAGATGGTTCTGGACGAGCGGGCGGAGCGCGAGATTCGCCGCCGTGGGATAGCATCCAGGGTTCGATACGAACTTCGCCCCGGCGATGCGGTCCCGGTAGAATTCCGGCAGCCCGTACACGGCATTCCGCAACAGGTCCTCCGCGGAATGATCGTCTCCATACCAGCGCTTGTGAATCTCCGGTTCGCGCAGGCGGAAGGCGCCGCTCAAGTCCACCACGCGAATTCCGGCCGCGAGCAGCGCCGGCGTCAGTTCCATCGAGACGTCGTGCGGCGTGGCCAGGAACACGACATCGAGCCCCGCTGCAACCGCCGCTTCAGGGGTCGCCGCCACCGTATTCGGCACCGTGGCATGACGCGGCTGCAACTCCGGCGCCGCATCCGCGCGATGCTCCATCCGCCGCGCATTCACTCTCGGGTGGCGAGCCAATAACCGCAACAATTCGGCGCCGCTATATCCACGAAACCCAACGATTCCCGCTTGAATCATGTATTTCCCACTAGCCGGATCCTCCGGAATGCGATTTGTTTCCGGGGTAACCCCCAAACCTCCAAGCTAGCATGGAGGCCGGTGAGGGTTCCAGAATCGGCCAGTGTGAATCGGCCAGTGTGAATCAACCAGTGCGGCAACGCCCGGCCTCAAAGGATGGCCGGTTCCGGTACGGCAACGCCTATCGCACCGAAACCGTGGGGCCGGCAGGATCGATGGACACACTCACGCGCTTCCCGGCATGGCGGAACTGAATTGCGATACCGCTACCGCGGCTCACGTCTTCCACGCCATCCAGCGGAATCATCTCGCCCGCCTTTCCAACCCCAAGCACGGCAACAAAGCGCGCGTGGGTCTGCTTCTGCATCGTTTCGGAGGAGAGGTGCCATTCGGGCCGTGTCTTGCCATTCTCCGGGGGAATGGGGTACTTGTCGGTCTGCACCGTTCGCACGCCGCCAGGGGAAAGCAGAAAACCGGAAAGCGCTGCCTTGCCGAAGGTGAGCGCGATGCGCCCGCCGGACTGGTCTATGGTGAACGGCGCGCGCCCATGAAGCCAAAACTTCAGCGACGCAGGTTTGCGGGAAACGACTTCATCCACCAGTACAAGGACGTCGGGTTTCAGGAACAGCAGATGGCGGCGATATCTCTCCACGTTGGCTCCATACCCTGGAGTCGCATCGCCCACCACATAGTCGTACTCTTTGCCGGGCTGGAAAACGAGGATCTCGGCGGTTGCCTCCGCCGTCTTGGGCTGGCCTTGGCCATCGATTTCGAGAGCGTTGTGGGCCTTGGTGGTCCAATACCATTCGGTGCAGAACGGGCTGCCGTACCACGGCCGGATGCCGGTGTTCACTAGAAGCGGTGACCCGTACGCACCGAGGACAATGGCATTCTGGTCCGCATGGCTATGGCTGATATTGCCGAGGGGCGCTGCGCGCATCATCACTTGTACGTTCTCCGCCGGGTTCATCATGCCGGAATGGAGGGAAACCCAGCCCGCGCCGCGGAACCACTTGGCTTGCGGCCAGCCGGATGGCGGACGCGGTGCGACCTTCAGCGGATCCGGCCGTGCGGCCCGAAGAAACCCGATAGGGCCAGCCTCCCCGTCACCCTTGCCCCACGCTTCCGCAAACCACTGCCATTCGGGCACTCCCCGCATGCGCGCGAAATACGACACCGGCACGGCCGCGTTGGGGTTCGGTTCCGCCTCCGCGAAGTCCCCAAATCCCGTTAGCGACCCGTTCGGCGGCGCCACGTACATCAGGAAGTTTCCCCCGTTCCGATAGAAGGGTTTCTCTGTTCCGTCGATCCGCAGGCCGGTTCGCAAAGCGTCCAGCCACCATGTAGACCGATTGACATAGCTTGACCAGTAGGCGTAGCCCTGCGCCCATCCGCCGTCTTCGTCGCCGAAGGAGGGATACCAGCCCCAGAAGATGGAAAGCGCATAATCCAGCCACTGAGAGGCTTCGGGCACTTCCTCGTAGTAGGCGATCGCCGCCTCGCCCAGGAAGTGCCACATCCGGCCGCCATGGCTGTTGTAGGCCTTCTGCTCGAATGGCATGTCGTGCAGCCAGTCGTAAGCTTCCTCCCCGCGGAACCGCGCCATCTTGCGAATGACCTCGCGGTCCTGCGGGCTCAACGCATCATAGGCCCAGTCATAGGCGCGCGCCGTGAGATACAGGATGGGCATGCCGGCTTCGTCGTTGACGTCCATGCTGGTGCTGCCGGCCGGATTCCATGAAGCGAAGTGCAGCAGCCATCGGCGCGCCGCTTCTCCGTAGCGCTTGTCGCCGGAGAGCAGGTAACAAAACGCGAGTGTTTCGGCCTTTTCCGCCCCACGTAGCGCGTCCTGGTAATTGCGCCTCCACTCCGGCGCGTTCCATTCCCCCCCGGTCCAGGGTGGCGGTTCGTTAATGAGCGGCGCTTTCAGGTACTCCTCCGCCGACTCCACGAGTTTCTCCCAGCGGGCCTTCTCCGGCCCCAGCCGGGCTTGCCGGAACATCTCCACTTCCTCCGGCCGCAGCATCAGCCGGGGATGGGTCCTCGGTAGCCTCGCGCGCACCAGATCGTCCGAAGGGCGCGGGAACGGCTGCGCGTCTTCGGCAATGCGAAAGCGCCGCACCTTGCTCCACGCGGACGGGTTCCCCTGCGCATCCAGGCAAGCGTATCGCCAGAACCAGGTTCCCGGCGCAAGCGTCGCTGTGTGGGTATAGAGCACATACGGCGTGCGGCGGATGCTCACCACACCGGCCGTAAACCCCTCGTCGCGCGCGAGTTGGACGGCGTATGCGTCGGCGTGCGGTTCCGGCAGCCAGGCAAGCGCGGGAGGGTTCGTGCCCACCGTGGATCCATCCGCCGGCAGATACCCAATGTCGCCGGAACCCGGAGCGCGATTGGAAACGGGCGGTGCAGCGGCGAATGCGCCCAGCATCGCCACGAAAAGAAACAATGCCGGAATGCGAAAGTGCATCCACATGGGGATTTACCTCACCAGAAAGTATAGTCTCTCTGCCCGTCAGGCTTCGGCGTCCGCGTCCTGTTCAAGCGGGTGATCCGAGTTGAGAAAGAGCCAACACACCGCGCCGAGGAAATAGATGGCCACGGAGACGAACAGCGCGAGGTTCCAGTTGTTGTTGGAGCGATCAAGGATGAGGCCGACAGCGAGCGGAGCCAAGCCGCCGGCGAGGTTGCCCATCATGTTCATCGAACCCGATACGGTGCCCGCGAAGCGGCCCCCAATATCCATGCAGGCGGACCAGGCGGCGGGGATTGTGAGGTCGTTCGTGAAGCTCGACAAGCCCATCGCGATCATGGCGTAGATCGGGTCTCCCAGCAGCGCCGCGGCCAGCAGAAACCCCGCCGCCGCCGTCAAGGAAAGAGAGCAGACCCATTTGCGCGCGACGCTCTGGCTGCCCACGAATCGCGCCACGAACGCCACCAGATAGCTGCTCGCGAGGCAACCGATACCCCCAAGGAAGAGGGGAAGCCCTGCGAGGAGCGCGCTCGTGCTCAACTCGAGTCCGCGCGCGTTCCTCAAATAGGTCGGCAGCCAGGTGATATAGAAATACCAGCCCCAGGAAACGCAGAAATACTGGAGCCAGAGCAACCACACATCTTTGCTTGCAACCAGGCGGCTCCATGGAACGTGCGCGTTCCCGACGGCGTTGCGCTCCGCCTCGCGAAGCAGTTCGAGTTCCGCGGCGTTGATCGAAGGGTGTTGGCTGGGCTTATCCCGGTACCACCAGAAAAAAATCACCGCCCACACGATGCCGATGGCGGCGAACACGTGAAACGTGTCCCGCCAGTTCATGAATAACAGCGCCCAGGCGACGAGTTGTGGCGTCATCGCGCCACCCCAGCGGGCGCTCATCCACATGATGCTCTGCGCCCGCGAGCGCTCCTCCTGGGGAAGCCACGCGCTGAACATCTTCGTGAGGTTCGGGAAGCATCCCGCCTCGCCCGCTCCGAACAGAAATCGGATCGCCACGAGGGATGCGTGATTCCAGGCGAAGCCCGTGAACGAAGTGAATGCGCTCCACCAAACCACGATCCTCGTCAATACTTTGCGCGCTCCCAGCCAATCTCCCAGCCAGCCGCCCGGCACCTCAAACAGCGCGTAGCCCCAGGCGAAGGCGGAGAACGCCGCCCCCATTTCCGTCGCGGTCAGGCCCAGGTCGCGCGTGATGAGCGGCGCCGCCTGCGAGATCGCCACGCGGTCGATATAGGTGATGATTCCAAGGGTAACGGCCGCGAATAAGACGCCGTGGCGAACCCGGGTGGGTTGCTGGCCGCGGAAACCAGCGTGGGTGGTAGCGGAGCTTGCCGGCACGGACATGTCCGTTTACTCCATCACGGCGCATCGGCCTTCCGCAACAGGAAAGCCTGGAAAATTCGCGAGCGCTGGTCCCGCGCGGCGCTTTGGGGCGCTAAAGTCTCTGCGTCGAATGGCCGATCCATTCGAGGTATGGGGCGTGGCCCTCGCTGATTCGGGTCGCAATGATTTCCGGCACCTCATACGGATGCAGGGAAACGATGCGAGCCCGCAGCGCTTCGAAGAGAGCTTCGCGGGTCTTGATGAGAAGCAGGAGTTCGTTTGCGGTTTCCACCGCGCCCTGCCAGCGGTAGACGCTCGTGAGGCCGGGCAGTACGTTAACGCAAGCCGCCAGTTCCTCGTGGACGACGGTTTGCGCGATCATGGTGGCGATCTCTAGCGACGGCACGGCACAATATACAAGGATTTTGTTTGACATACGCTTGCGGCTTTCCGAATTTAGTGGAATAAATAAGTATTGTCTGAAAATGCGCGACGGCTTTCCCAATTCGCAGTCTGATTTCGACTCGCCGCAACCCCGGCGGGAATCGCTGCGCCCCAGGCGTAGGCTCTCCCGCCGCTTCGCCGTGCTCATCGCCGTGCTTGCAATCGCCTCCGCCTTCGCGCTCGCCATGCATCTTCCCCAGGAATTGGTGGCATTAGCGCAAAATCGGGACCGGATTCGCGAACTTCAGGAAGAAAATAACGACCTTAATAAACGACTCATCGAACGGCGCGAACGGCTAAAGAACCTCAAAGAGAATTTCAACGAACAGGAACTGGAAATCCGCCGCAGCCTCCACCTCTACAAACCCGGCGACACCGTCTTCATCATCCCCCCAAAGAACGGCGAGCCTACCCCCGCCACGCGCCCGGCAAACTGAAGGCGCCTTCTTCCGATTCCGGCTCGATCAACTGCCGACAACTCCCGCTTGGTGAGACTGAATCTCGTTTCGAACCACGGGTACGCGCAGGCGTGGGCGAATTGTTCTTAGCTTCATTTTGCAAATCGGGGGCGGACGGACGAATTCGCCGGCAGGGCCGCTCGCTCGGCGAGATCTCCCCTGCGGGGTTCCGCGGGGATTTCCAACTTTTTTCTCGATACTCTCCGCACCAGTCACGAGGACTATTGCAATTTTTGCAACCCGGCAACTCTTGCGCACACAAAGGTTTGCGGGTGCGGATTGGTAGCCCCGTGTACCGGAGAGTTCGTTTTCGTACTTGCAAGACCCATAATGCTCGCGGGGGGAATCCACGTGTGTTTGTCGAAACGCAATTAGGAGAGAGGATCGATCTCGCGGTGTTGTTTGACCGGCGCCTACCCGTTCCGGCCATCACGGATGTACTGCGCGGTCCACAGACAAGGAAATCCGGAGAAAGTGTAAGATCTGTAAGATTTCGACGCGCAGACCGAATGCATTTCCGCGGCAAGCGTGGCTTCGTTTCGCAAAATGGGATGTTTCGAGCAGCTCAGGGAACTGCGCGGTTCCGGCCGTGGATGTTCAGACAAAATCAATCAGACGCGGCAAACTGCCGCGCGGCGTTCTACGCTCAAGTGAAACGGCCACGGCCGTGGCCGCCGCTTCCGCCGCAACTGCCGGTGGCGAATCCGGAGATCTGCGGCACGGAATCCTCCGACTTGCACTCCGGGCACTCGGCGGGCCGGTCCCGTTCCGTGACCCGCCGGATCTTTTCGAATTTCCGGCCGCAATGGAGACAGCGATATTCGTAAATAGGCATGAGTCTAACTATTAGACTCGCTTAAGCGCTGCCAGGTGACAAATGCCGCCAGGCCCGGTGACGCAACGCGAAGCGAACTCTCCCGGCCCGCCTCGAAGACCCTAAGAGATAATGAGGGCACATGGCAACCCACTTCGGGAAATCGAAAACGAGCGCGACGGCAGTGGAAAGCCCCACCAACGCGGCGGTCAAGCAACTACGCAAG
>JADLCF010000386.1 GCA_020847315.1 Bryobacterales bacterium
CGCAATTGCCTGAACACACGATAGTAAATATCTTTTGTGCTTTCAAACAGTTGCAGTTGATGCACTGCCACTCTTCATACGGTAACATAACATGTTTAGGGTTTGCTTCCACTCTGGAGTGGATGGGGAGGGTTTGTGCGCGGAGCAAAGATCAGCGCGCTCGGCTGCTACGTGCCGCCGAGGGTGATGACAAACCATGATTTCGAAGAAATTGTCGAGACCACGGACCAGTGGATTCTCGAGCGAACCGGCATTCGGGAGCGGCACATCGCGGAGCCGGGTGTCGCAACCTCCGATCTGGCTGTGGAAGCGGCCCGCAGGGCGCTTGATTCCATCGGGTTGTCGGCTTCCGACCTCGATGCAATCCTGGTCTGCACGGTCACCCCGGACATGATGTTTCCGGCCACCGCGTGCCTGGTTCAGCATAAGTTGGGTGCAAAATCCGTTTGGGGATTTGACCTGATCGCTGCGTGTTGCAGTTTTCTCTATGGTCTTAACACCGCCGCCGACCTGGTGCGCGCGGGAACCCACAACCGGATCATGGTCATCGGCGCGGACACGATGTCCCGCATTGTGGATTACACGGATCGCGCCACCTGCGTGCTCTTTGGAGACGGCGCGGGCGCGATGATCGTAGAAGCGACGGATGACCCGTCGGAAGGACTTCAGCATTATTTTCATGAAGTGGATGGCGCGGGCGGAGAACATCTCAAAATGCCTGCCGGAGGCAGCCTGATGCCCGCTTCTCAAGAGACCATCGATCAGCGCATGCACTATGTGAAGCAGGATGGCCAGCAGGTGTTCCGCTTCGCCGTGAAGCGGCTTTCGGAAGTCGCTACCGAGGTCCTGCATCGGGCCGGCCTCACCCCGGCCGACCTCACGCTCCTCATCCCCCACCAGGCCAATCAGCGAATCATCTCCGCTACCGCGGACCGCTTGGGCCTTCGACCGGATCAGGTGGTGATCAATATCGAAAAATACGGCAATACCACCGGCGCCACGATTCCCCTTGCCACGAGGGATGCCATCGAAGCCGGGCGTCTCAAGAAGGGCGACCTGGTGTTGTTTGCCGCCGTGGGCGCGGGATTCACCACCGGCGCGACGCTCTGGCGCTGGAGTTATTGATTCGCTCCACCCGCGTTCTGGGGTTCCGTTGCGGCGTGGTTAGAGCTCGGGGAAAGCGGGAGGGTTTGCCCAGACGGCGCGCGCTGCCTCGAGCGGGTCCCCCGGCGCGGGAAAGCCTTGTTCCGCGAATCCCTCCACGAGTCCGGCCAGGAGCGTCTCAATGTTTTCCACCGTCGAAGACGCTCCCATCAAGCCGATTCGAAGCACCTTGCCCTGCAACGGTCCGAAGCCGCCAAGCACCTCGATTCCATGCTTCCTCAACAGGAAACTCCGAAGTTCGGTGTCGCTCATTCCCGTCGGAAGCACCGGTGTGTGGAGAGTCCAAAGCTGATCCTCCCCGGCGACATGCATCGCCATTCCCAGGGCGGCGGCTGCGGCGACGAATGCCTTGTGATTTACATAATGCCGCCGCCAGCGGTTTTCCAGCCCCTCTTCCATCACGATCCGCAGCGCTTCCCGTAGCGCGTAGAAGAGAGAGATCGGTGCGGTGTGGTGATATCGCTTCGACTCTCCATAATAGGAATCGAGCAAGCGTAGATCGAGATACCACGTGGGCAGAATGCTCTTCCGCGAGCGAACCCGATCCAATGCGCGGGCGCTCAGGGTAATGGGAGCCAGCCCCGGCGGACAGCTCAATGCTTTCTGCGTGCCGGAGTAAGCCACGTCCACGCCCGTCTCATCCACTCGAACCGGCATGCCGGCTAAACTCGTGACGCAATCCGCGATCGTCAGCGCATCCACTTCCCGTGCTGCCTCACAGATGGAATTGCCACGCTGGAAGGCGCCCGTGGAGGTTTCGGCCTGCACATAGCCGATGACGTGCGGCTTCTCCCGGTGGATGAACTCCCGCGCTTCCTCGTCGGTGAAGACCGTGCCCCATGCCTTTTCCAACCGCACGATCTCCGCGCCCTGCCTCCTGGCCATCTCCTCCATGCGGTCCGAGAAATAGCCGTTCGCCAAGATGGCAAACTTCATTCCCGGTTCCGTGGCGTTGGCTACCGCCGCTTCCATCCCGGCGCTGCCTGTTCCCGAAACCGCCATGGTAAAAGCGTTTTCCGTGCCGAAAGCCACTTGCAGCATCTTCCGGATATCTTCGGCCACTTCAAAGAAGTAGGCGTCCACGTGGCTGACGATCGGCGTGGCCATTGCCTCGTAGATTCGGGGTTCCACCACGGTTGGTCCGGGACCCATCAGAAGTCGCTTTGGCGGCGCCAACGGCCCATACTCTTCGTTCACTGGCTTCGTCACGGAATCTCTCCTCCCAATCGTCATGGATTCCCGAAACCGATGGGCGATCGCGGGGAAACTGTCATCATATCGCCGATCCCCGGCCCCGGAAACGGAGCCGTCAGCGCGCCGCGCGACTCCGCCCGGCGGGGCCCTGGTCGAGCGCCCTTTTCATCCAGTGCGGCGTCTCAAAAACCGCCCGGTTCTCAATCGCCCGGGCATTGGCGCGATACTGCTCCAACCGGCCGGATTCCATCAGGTAAGCGGTGGATCTTGCCACCTCCCGGAAGCTTCGAAGCACCAGGCCTAGCCGGTGCTCCGCCACCCATTCGGTGTTGTACCGCTCCTGGGGAAGCGTCCAGGCGTTGCGCTGAACCATCACCGGCAGATTCATCTGAATGGCTTCGCTAATGCTCCCAGGACCTGGCTTTCCGATGAAAAAGTCCGCGAGCGCCATGAAATAGGGAATCTCCTTCGTGAACCCTTGCACGTGAATCGGCATGCGACCTCTTGCTCTCTCCAGTTCTGCCGCCAGACGCTCGTTCTTGCCGCAGAGATAGATGCCCTGAATGGGCAAGTCGGAGCGTTGAAGCCGGCCGTGTATCTCTTTCATCACTGCGGCCCCATGCCCACCGAACAGCACCAGCGCCGTGGCCAGTGCCGGTTTGAGCCCCAGGCGAACCCGTTCCGCGGCGGCGTCCACTGGGGGCTGCGAATAAAAACCAGGCCGCAAGATCATGCCGGAGACCTGGAAGATCTGGGAATCCCGGTAGCCCCGCGCTCTTGCTTGCACCGCTGCTTTCGCGCTGCCGCAGACCACGTATTGCGCCTGCTTTTCCATCCAGAAGTGGGGCGGATAATCCGCGATATCGGTCATCACGGTCATGTATGGCGAATCCGGACAAGCCTCCTCCAGAGCCTGGAAGAGAGGGCGGTTGAAATTCGGAATGAGCGAGACCACCAGGTCTGGCCGGGTTGCCTGCCAATGCTCCGCCATCAGGCGTCGAATTCGCCCGCGATTCAGCCGCACGATCCATTGGATAGCGCGCAACATCCCCGCCGAACCGAGTGTGAAGCCGCGCTCGAGATACCGGTTGTACAGATTCTCGCCGGAGGTCCCCAAATACCTGTGGAAAAAATCCAATGGTTCCAGAAGCTTGCCCACATTAACGAGTTCCGTCTCCCAGTCCGGATAAATCTCGGCGGTGGAGGCCTGCAGCGCCGTGGCGGCATTTCGATGGCCGCCGCCGGCATCGAAAAAGAGGAGATGGATCTTTGGCATACTGAAAGATGTGAGGAACTCTCTCCATCGAAGCTATCGGGCTCTGGTGAGGAACGCAACGC
>JADLCF010000387.1 GCA_020847315.1 Bryobacterales bacterium
CTGAGTGGCCGACGCCGCAACCGCCGCACCTTGAAAAAAGGTCCGTCTGGAGATTGCTGACATAAAAAATCCTTTGCGGGTTGAGTATATCAAGCTCGGCAGGGCTTGGATTCGCGCGCGGCCCGCGAGCTGCGATGGAAGAGGCCTAATCTTCCGTTACAGCGCCCGCCGGGGGGATGTCTTCCATGCCGAACAGGGTGGGCATTGAGGGCGCGCGCTCCGCTTTGCCGCGAGCGCGCGGCGCAGGCTCCGGGTCACGCACGGCGGGTTCCGGGTCACGCACGGCGGGTTCCACGGCGCGCGCGGGCACAGAGGCGGCGCGCCGGCCGGCGGCAAGGGCGGGCCCGGCCTCTTCGATGGATAACCCCTCCAGTTCCAACGTCTCCTTGAGCAGGCGTTCCAGGTGATCGGTTTGCTCATCCACCTGGCGCAATGCCTGGCGCTGATCCGCGTGCATGGATTCGAGACGCTTCTCCGCCTGCCGAAGGCGATCCGCCAAGTGCATCGCCGCCATCACCGCGGCGCGGGTTCCGTCGGTGGAGCCAGAACGCGAAGCAATGGTGTGCATGAGTTGATCGACGTGATCGGCGATCGCCTGGAATTCCGCCTCGCTCGCGGACGAGACGACGCTATAGGTCTGCTGGAAGATCCTGACCTTGTAGGTACGCTTGCTGGAATCGGCGGCGGCGCTCATCCGGATTGGCCGCGGCAACTCGCGCCACGGCAACTAACAGTCTGTCACTCTTTCGCCGCGAACGGAACCACCGCCACTATTTCGCGTAGACGACATCGCGATACGCGGCAGACGTATTGTTACCGGAAAAGAAGAACTCCTTCTTCCCGATACCCTGCGCTTCCACCCACACGCCGGTCTGGCTTGGGGCGGTGGAATTGCGGATCTCAATGTTGCGGGAGGAGAGGAAGTGCATGGCGGCAAGCTGACCGCCCACCTTGCCCTGCCTCGCGTGGATGCCATCAAGGGATAGCCCGTCCACGGAATGGACAAACAGCGCGTGACGATCTTCTGAAGTGCCCTCCGCGGGCCAGTTTACACGCAGGCCCTTGACCGAGGAATCCGCAATATAACCAAACAGCAGCGCAGTGGCGGTTTCGTCCTCTCCGGCGACGGAATCCAGGGGAGATTTCCGGGGCCTTTGCGTTTGCGTGAGAGGGCTCTTCGGTGGAACGACGCTTATGGAGATTTCCGCGAGGTGCAAATCGCGGATCGGGTGGCTGGTCATGCCGCTAAACAGCAGCTTGCCCGCTGTGCGGATGCGGATGGCCGAGAAGGATATGCTCTGAACGCGGCCCGCGCGGGCGTTCTCATCGCGGCGCTTCAGATCCACCACGATGGGCCACTCGGCACTCCCTTCGTGAACAGCCATCGTCTCAATCAGGACGTTGGAAAACAACAAGGATTCCACCGTGCCCCCATCCCGCGCGAAGACGCCGATACCGCCCTGGGAGGCTTCGATCACCGAATCCGAAACCACGATATTGCGGACATCGCCATTCGTGGGTGTACCCACCTTAATGGCCATGGATCCGCTGCGAAACGTACTGCCGGTGACGGTGATGCCGGCACAGGGGGGGGCAATTCCATCCACGAGGCTGGTCTGCAGCGTGATGCCCGCGCCGCCGCCGCGAAAATTCAACGCATGCACGGAGACATGGGTGGAGGAATCGATCACCACTCCATTCGTGTTTGGGGCGAGCGTGGCGTTCTCAATCAGCAGGTTATCGAGCCAGGCGCCATCCACCACATGCAGCGTGATGGTCCAGACGGGAGAGCGCAGAAAACGGACCCCTCGAATCTGCACATTCGTCGCGTTCTCAATCAGCACCAGGGACAGCAACTTGGACCCGGGATTGTGAATGGTGGTCTCATCCGGGGCCGGAACCGGACCGGCCTGAATCTCCCCACCGCCCGTGAGCGCGATGCCATTCACGCCCTTGCCATAAAGAAGGGCTGGGGCCGTATAGTCTTCGGCCCGGCCGCTCGTGGCAAGCACCGCGCCCGGCGCCAGATTCAGCGTGATGTTGTCTCTAAAATAGAGAGTTCCCGTGACATAGCGCCCCGCCGGAAAATGAAGCGTGCAGCCGCCATCCACCGCGCAGGCGTCGATCGCGCCCTGGATGAGCGCAGTCTCCGCGGCCTCGCCATCTCCCCGCACTCCATAATCGGCAACGCTCCGGGTGGGAGGTTGCGGCGCCGCCGGGAGCAAGGGATGCAAGGCCGCAAGAATGCCCAGCAGCATCCCAGGCAGCCCGCAGGCGCGCGCCGCTTTCAGGAAGACGCATCTTGGGGAAAGAACGCGATAGATCGTAAGTGCGAACATCGTTCCTAAGAGTGTAACGGACGCGGCGCGCACGGAATCGGGAGGCTGGAGCCGCATGGGGCCGGAGCGTCAATAGCGGGGCACCGCGGGATCGACGTGCAAGCTCCAGGCCTCAATGCCTCCGGACATGCTCACGCAATTGCTAATCCCCTTTTCGCGAAGCCAGGCCACCACGTTGAGACTTCGAACGCCATGGTGGCAAAAGACGATCAGTTTCGCGTCATCCGCCTGCGCTTCCAACTCCGAGAGATGTTGAGGCACGCTGCCCATGGGGATGAGCGCGCTCCCCTGGACCTGGCAGAACTGATGTTCTTTCGGTTCCCTGACATCGATCAACTTGACGGCTTCTCCATTGTCGAGAAGCTGCTTGACTTCCGTAGCAGTGATTTCGAGAGTGTTGGTCATATCGATTCGCGTGTTCCGCCACGTTCCGGCGGATTGCCTAACGCAGCCCTAATTCTTTCAAGACGCGGTCCGCGCCATAGATCTTGTCAAGCGCCTCCGCGATGGCTTGCGAGGCGACGAACACGGCCCGCGCCGTCCGGTCCTGATAAATAAAACGGTTGGGCAGGCTGGGAAGGTTACCATCAAAAACGATCCCCACCACTTCTCCCTTCGTATCGACGGCCGGGCTGCCGGAGTTGCCTCCGTGGATGTCCGCAGTGGTGACGTAGTTGAAGGGCAGGTTCATCGCGAGCCTCGCCCTTGCCGCCTTCCAGGATTCCGGAAGAATATAGGGGTCCTTGCCCGTGGCCTTCTCGAAGATACCTCCGATCGGCGTGAACGGAGGGATGTAGCCGATGCTCTTATCCTCAAATCCGCGCACGGGTCCGTAGGCAAGGCGAAGAGTGAGGGTGGCGTCGGGATAATCGTTTTCCCCATAGATACCGAAGCGGGCGCGCGCGATTTTGGTCTCCGCATCCACGACCACGCTCTCAATGGTGTCCTGATAGATGGCGATCAGCTTTCGCGCATCCGGATCAAGGATGCGGATCAGCGTGAACATCGGGTCCTTCGATTCGCGAATCCGCTGAGGATCTTCGAGGAGCTTCTCCCGGGTTGCCCGATCATCCAGCTTGCTTCCCATGATGTAACCGCGAGCGGCTTCGAGCGCGCTGCGCCCGCCGAGCGCCTCCTTCACCGCGGGATCATCGGGAAATTCGCTGGCAAGCGCCTGGAGGGAATTCGCCAGCAACTGCGCTTCGAACTCCTTGTAGATCGGGTAGTCTCCGGCAATGCGCCGCTTGATGTTGGGAATCGCCGCGTCATTGTAACCCTTCAACCGATCTTCATTGGGTTTCCCAATCTCAGTGGAGTAGCGCGTCAACATCAGGCCCAGTAAGTAAAGGTCGGAGCCCCTGCCCATCATGGTTTCCTTCAGCAGGACGGCTTTGTAAATCCTGCTGTAGTCCTTCATCGCCGCGGCGACTTCATCCCAAACCGCTCCGTACTTCCGTTGCAGGTCGCCGTTTCTGGCGATGGCCTCTCGCAAAGCGCTTTCCTGCGCGCGTTTCTCATTCATGAGGTGCTCGTCGCGCAGGCCGCTCAGGAACCCGGTGTAGGCTTTCTGGCTGTTCTCCAGCCCAAAGATGGACTCGCGGGCGATGCGCGCCTGCTCCGCGCCCAAGCCGGCATAAGCTTTCGCCGTTCCGATGAAGGAGCCGAGCCGTTCGAGTGTGAGCGGATAGGAAACATCCCGGAAAAACTCAAGCTGCGAGACGGTGTTCAGCCGGCCGGTAGTGCCCGGATGCCCGGAGACGAATTCCAACTGGCCCACCTGCGCGCCCTGCTTGCTCCAGCGGAGATAATCCCGCGGTTTGGCGGGCGCATCCTTCTCGTAGGCTCGCAGAAAGGTGATATCCAGACAGTAGCGGGGGAAGTTGAAGTTATCCGGGTCTCCGCCGAAAAAGGCAATGCCGGATTCGGGCGCGAACACCAGCCGGACATCGTCGTACTCTTTGTACCGGTAAAGGTTGTACATGCCACCCGCGTAGAGCGTCACCACCTGGCAATCGAAGCCGCCCGCCGAGCATGCGTTCTCAATCTCCGACATCTCCGCCTTGCGCAGCTTATTCGCTTCCGCTGCATCGGTTATCGCGGCGCCCGTGCCCTGGACGCGCGCGGTGACATCCGTGATCTCCAGCAGCACGCGTACCCGCATGCCGGGGCACTTCCGCTCTTCCGCCTGGCTCCGGGCGTAGAAGCCGTTGCTCATGTAGTCGTGTTCTTTGCTCGAAAGGTTCTGGATGCAATCGGCGGCGACGTGATGGTTGGTGAACAGTAGACCGTCGGGAGACACGAAAGAACCGGATCCGTTGCCGAAATGCACACTGCCCAGGCGCAAGTGGTCGAGAAAGGCCGGGGTCAGCTCAAAGTCATAGTTCCGCTGAATTTCCTGCCGCACGGAATCGGGCACTTTGTTAAAGAGCCACATTCCTTCTTCGGCGAACGCGGTCGAAATCGGGATGGCGAGAATCGCGGCAAGGAGGAACGTTTGCAATTTGCGCATCATGGCGGGCGTCTCTGTCGATACAATCCGAACCGAAGTTCCAGTGTATCGCGGGGTGTATCGCGTGGCCATGCCGCGGACACGGGCCACAAAAGTACCTTAGGCCCCAAGCGTCATCCGTGGGCCTTCGTCTTGGTTTCGCCGCCCATTCCCAGCGATCACCCCCATCTCTGCCCTTTCCGATGGATTTCCCGATCTATTCAGATAATTTCCACCCGTTCGCGGCGGCACTGTACTGATACCCCACTACCTAGGGGATTCCACCAATCCGGCGCATGATGAGACTGGAAGTCCGCGGACCCTCCGGCTGAACCACATGACGATCCGGCGACTCATCGACGAGCATGAACTGGGCATCGCCTCAGCGCTTCTGGGCGCGTGTCTTCTGCTGGGGCTCTGCATTGGCTATGACTTGAAGCTCCAGCGCGACATTCCGAATCGGGAGTTTGTGGTGGCGACGGATCATTCGCCTCCCTTCCAGATCCTGCATTCCGACGGAAGAGTGAGCGGCGCCATGGTGGAGGCGTTGAATCGCGCAGCCGAACGCTTGCACATCAAGCTGCGCTGGCGCGCGGTGAAGGGCGGGCCGGATGCGCATCTGGGTGTCGATCCATCGGTCGATTTGTGGCCTTTCGTGATGCGTTTGCCCGAACGGAAAGACCGGTTCTACATCGCTCAAACCTTCGCCAACGCGACCTATATCCTCGCAAGCGCGAAACCATTGAGTGAGTCCGTCTCCCGTTTTGTCGAAGGCAAGCGCATTGCCATTCGCGATGTTCCCCATTTTCGCTCCGAGTTCAAGAAGCTCTATCCGGGCAGTATGGCGGTTCCGTTGAAAGAAGTAGACGACGTGCTGCTGGCGGCGTGCAATGGAGAGGTTGCCGGAGCGATCACGGAGCCCAGCCAGCTTCAGGATTTCCTACTGCGGAACCGGCAGAATTGCAAGGGCGGCCCCCTGCAGATCTCTGGAATCCCGAATTGGCGCGTGCCGCTTTCCATCGGCTCCACATTCGCCAATGCGCCGGTTGCCGATGCGTTGCGCGCCGAACTGGGCGCGATGGCGCGAGAGCATGAACTCGACAGTGTATTCGCACAATACCAGCCCTTGTCGATCTTCCGTGACGCGGATACGTATGGGGAAACCGAGCTGGAACTCTCAATGCTGCGAGCCCTCAACCTGCTCCTGCTTCTCGCCGGGCTCTCCGCGTTCCTGGGGATGCGCGTGCTCCGCCTGCGGCGCACTGCCGCTCGGGCCGTTCGTTTGGCCGATGACCGGTTCCGCTATCTCGCCGACATGAGCCATGAGCTTCGCACGCCGCTCAACGGGATCCTGGGCATGGCCAACCTGCTGCACGACGCCAAGCTCAGCCCCACACATCGCGATTATCTGAAGGTGATTGAGCTTTCCGGGAATGAACTTCTGGCGCTGATCAACAACGTCCTCGACTTGGCCAAACTGGACCGCCGGGGGGCCGCAACCCAGAT
This sequence comes from Bryobacterales bacterium, assembly GCA_020847315.1. GTDB lineage: Bacteria > Acidobacteriota > Terriglobia > Bryobacterales > Bryobacteraceae > JACTMJ01. The sequence continues at coordinate 6,334 of JADLCF010000387.1, forward strand.
TGAGAGTGTCTCGACGCGCGAGTTGGCCGGGAACCTGCTGAGCATGTTCGTTCCCGTGCTCCAGGCGCGGGGAATTGAATCGGTGCTTGCAGTGGACTCTTCGGTGCCCGATCGCATTCACATCGATGCCGCGAAGTTCCGCCAGATCTTCGTTAACCTCACTGGCAACGCGGTGAAGTTCACCGCGAAGGGATTCGTTCACATCCGGATTCGCTGCGTGGAGTTCCCCTCTTCCGACCGTCACCTTCGTGTCGAGATCGCGGACAGCGGCCCCGGTATCTCCGAAGCCGACCAAGACAAGCTCTTCCGCGCCTTTGAGCAGACGGCCGCCGGGCGCGACACCACCGCCAAGGGAACGGGCCTTGGCCTTGAGATCTCCAAACGTCTCGCCTGCTTTGCCGGGGGGCGCGTGGGCATGAGCAGCGTCCTCGGCCAGGGAAGCACGTTCTGGTTCGAGTTGCCCATGGAGCCGGATCCGGAAACCTCCCTCCCTCAGGTAGCGGGGCAGAATGCGATCCACGCACGCCTCGCGTTGAACGGGAAGCGTATCGCCATCGCGGGCGGGCATCCGGTCTTGCACGCGGCCCTCAGCGAGGATCTCGCTCGCTTCGGCGCGGACGTGCGCTCATACCCGAACCTTTCGGATCTTCCGGGCCGGGAGGCGCCGCTGTTCGACACGATCCTACTCGACTACGATTCCCTGGTTGCCCATGGCGAGGCGGTCGTGGAGGATCTTGAGGCCTTGCACGAAGCATCCTCCGCCGATCTCATCGCGCTCTGCAATGGAACGCAGGCAGCGGGAATCGTGGAAGGCTGGAAGGCGCCCTGGCTTCGAACCGCGCTCAAACCGGTAAACGCGATCGATCTCGCCCGGATGCGGGAGGATGACCGGCATACGGGGAGCGCGCTCAAGAACCTGGCCAAGGCCGTATCCGACACTTCGCCTCAACCAGGATTGACGGCACTTCCGAAATCCGCATCCACCGCGGACCGCCTGCGAATTCTCGTAGCGGAAGACAATCCCGTGAACCGGATGGTGATCAAGGCGATCATTGAGCGTCTGGGCCACGAGGGAACGATCGCCACGAACGGCCAGCATCTGATCGAAGCGCTGGAGCGGGATCTTGGCTATTCCCTGATTCTGATGGATTGCAACATGCCCGGTCTCGATGGCTTCGAGACTTCCCGGCGGATTCGCGAGCGCTTTGGGAAGGATAACCTTCCACCCATCGTGGCCGTCACAGCCAATTCCGTTGAAGACGTCTACACAAGATGCATTGACAGCGGCATGAACGATGCCGTGTCCAAGCCGGTTACCGCCGAGTTGCTGCAAAGCGTGTTCAAGCGCTACGCGGTCGTCCGGCATGCCGGGTAGCTACCATTCGATTCCCGCCGCGCGCATCACGGACGCGGAAGTGTTGTACCCCAACCGGACTCCTTCTTCGAGAGGCATTTCCTTGATGCCGCGGCCAAACACTTCCGGGCTGACCCCGTCTTCATAGCCGATCTTCCGGAGGGTGGCAAAGAACGATTTCAGGCCGATGACTCCCTCCCCGGCAAAAAGACGTTCATTGTCGCGAATCTCTTCCGGAGGCAGCTTCGGCGCATCGGCCACCTGCACGTGAACGATCGCATCCTTACCGGCGCTTTCGATATCGGCGAGCGTGTCGCCCGCGTGATGCCAATGCCACGAATCCAGCAGCACGCCCACGTTCGGCCCGGCCTCCCGGGCGAGCGCCAGCATCTCGCTCAAGGTGCAAGCGAACAAGTGTGGACTGCGATTCCTCAAATGGAGCGGCCCAATATACTCCAGGCCAAAACGCACCTGGTGATCCGCCAGGACCTTGGCGATCGCTCCAAAGCGAGCGCGCAGCAACTTCCACATTTCGGGCTTGGGAGCGTCAAACGACGGCATCACCCACGTGGTCATCCGCGGGCAACCGATTTCCGCCGCGAATTTCGCCGCCGCCGGAAGATCCTTCAGAGTGTCGTTGAACTTTGATTCATCTTCCCTGAAGTTCACCGGGCAACCCACAACGGCCGGCTTCAACGCCTTTCCGGCGAGAAAGTCCTTCGTTTGCGAAGCACCTTCCTTCATGGCTGGGCCGAGATCCACATCCACGCCGGGGTAGCCAAAATGGTGCGCCAACGCGGCGAAGTCCCGCCACTCCACTTTCTTGCCGTTCACCAGCGTTCGATTCAGGGAAAGATACATTCACCGCCTCCTCTTTCGCTATGGATTCGCGGAGTCCGTTTGCGCTTTCGTCTTTTCGCGAAAGTAGAAAATCAGGTCCACGCCCGTGGGCACTCGATCCAGTTGGCGGAACATGATTAGGATCTGCCCGCGATGCAAGGTGGCGTGGTTTACCACGTGCAGCACCACCTCCCAAACCGGCTGCCGGATCGCAACGCCCCGCGAGGTGAGATACTCGAGATCTTCAGCCCACTCCGCGCCGCTCAGCCGTTCCGCCCATTTCACCAGTTCGTCCAGCACCGGCATCCATCGCTCGCGCAGGTCTTCGATCGAGCTTCCGGGCTCGAATGCGCCGGCGCGCACGGCGCCATCCCCCTGAAGCCGGTTCCACCACACGCAATCGGATTGATAGATGTGGACCAGCGTTCCCCAGACGCTCCGGTGAGAGGCATGCACATCGCGGCGCAGATCCTCGTCGTCCATCATCGCGCACGCGTCCAGCGTCGTCCGCGTCGCCCAGCGCGTGTACCGCAAATACTCAACCAGCGTTTCGTTCATCGTTCTTCGCGCTTGCCACTCCCTTCGCGTTACGCTTGCAGCCAATTGTATGCGGAAGGCGCCGGCGGGAAAAGCCGCTCCTTGCCTACTCCGTTGGAGTTTCCACGCCCGGCACGCGGCCCGCGAACCCCGGCCATTCCGCCGAGGAGAATTTCTCACCGAGGCGCAGCACGCGGAAGGGCGTGCCCATGCGGACGCAGGCCGCCTCAAACACCGCGGGGTCTTCCGTGTTGAAAGCGAATAAGTGGAAGTGGTGGGGAATCACCACGCCCGCTCCGATCGCCTTGCCCAATGCGGCCGCCTCTTCCGCGCTCAGGTTGCCCGCGACGCGCCGCTCCGGTTTATCGCCGTTGATGGGCAGCATCGCCACATCGATCTTGTATCCTCGCAGCAGTTCCTCCATCCCCTCGAAGTGCTTCGTATCGCCGCTGTGATAGACGCACCAACCGCCAAACCGCACGACATAGCCGAGGAAACGGCAGCGCCCTTCTTCGTCGCGCTCGATCGTATTATGCGCAGCAGGGACGGCAATAGTCTCGAACGGATCGATGTGCGCCGTCTCCCCGTCGTTCATCCCGATCGCGAAGGCCGCATTCAGGCTGAGCCGTTCCGAGGCGAAGAGCCGGTTGGCTTCGGGCAGCAGAAAATGCGTGAGATCTTTCGCGGTGAGGATGGGAAGCAGCGTATCGCGATCCAGATGATCCGTATGGTTGTGGCTGGAGGTGACGATCTCCACGAAACCCAGTTCCGCCGGGTCCACCACGAGCTCGCTCATCCTCGTGTGCGGCTTATCGGTGCCCGCATACTTCTCGCTCAGCGAATCGGAGAGATACGGATCAAACAGGAGATGCTGTTGTTTGTACTGGAGGAGGAAACCGCTCTGCCCCAGCCACCACAGGCGGAAATGGCCATCATAACTGTTCGAGCGGTGAATATCCTCGAGCAGCGCATCGTCCTTCTGAAATGCGGCGATCAAACCTGCCGGCTCGCTCATGAAATGCCCAGTTCCTTCCTCACCAGATGCACACCCTCCACCATATTGACGAGTTTGCGCCGGGCAGCCCATCGCGCCGTCTGGCTCAGCCCGCAATCGGGCGCGAACGAGAGCCGCTCCGCGGGTGCGAACCGGAGGCAGCGCCGCACGCGCTCCGCCACATCGAGAGGCGTCTCAATGTAGTAGCTCTTCACGTCCACGATCCCCACGCTCACATCACGGGTTCGGGAAATCTCAGCAATGAGCTCCAACTCGGCGAATTCGCGGCTTGCCATCTCCAGATGCAGCTCATCCACATTGAATTGCAGAAAGTCCGGAAACATCGGAGCATATTGCCGCGGACCCACGGCCCGCGCCTTGAAGTTTCCGAAGCACAAGTGCGTCGAAAGCCGCGCGCGGCCCCTGGCGGGCTCCGCCGTCCGGTTGAACAGATCCACGAATCGGCTGGTGTCCTCTTTGTGCGCGTAGCAACTCATCGACGGCTCGTCGATCGTGATCTCCGCGCAGCCCGCCTGCACCAGACGGCCGATCTCCTCCCGGATCAAGGGTAGCAACCCCTCGGCGACGGCCCACCGGTCTGGATAGCGGGCATTCGGCAGAAGTCGCCCGCTCATCGTATACGGTCCGGGGATGCTCGCCTTCAGCACCGGCCCGGGCGGAGCCAATCGCACGAGGCGGGCGAACTCTTCCACCACGCCAAGTCCACGAGGCGCGCGGAGTTCGCCGGTGATCGCGTGCTTGCCGCGTTGATCGTGCGCCGGCGGGCCGAAGCGGCGCGGAGGGGCGGGCTCCCGGGCAATCCCCTCCATGTAACCGTAAAACGACAGGTTGAAATCAAGGCGGGATTGCTCCCCATCCGTGATCACGTCGAGCCCCGCGCGGATCTGGTCGCCGATCGCCACTCTTGTCGCATCATCCTGCAGCTCGGCAAAATCATCCACGCCGAAGGCGTCCAGGTGGCCGCTTGCAAACTCCAGCCATCCGGGAAACGGATAGCTTCCGATCACGGTTGTGCGTAGCGGTATAGGCTGCATGTCCATCCTCTCCTTGTCAACAGGCTAGCCGCTCACGTGCCAGCCGCCATCCACGCTCACGATCTCGCCCGTCGTCATGCGCGCGGCGTCGCTGAGCAGGAAGAGCGCCGTGCGGGCGACATCCACCGGCTCCAGCATCCCACCGGCGAGCGGTTGCTTCTTTTCCATCAAAGCCAGGATGCGCTCGTCGCTCTGCGCGCGGCGGCTCATCGGCGTTCGCACGAGGCCGGGAGCGATGGCGTTCACGCGAATACCGTGCGGCGCGTAGTAACTGGCCATGGCGGTGGTCATTCCGATCACCGCACCCTTGGCCGCCGCGTAGGCATGGGTCGCGAAGTAATCGCGCTGCGGAGAATACGCCGTCACGGTCGCCATGTTCAGAATCGCGCCGCGCTGCCCGTTCTCCGCCGCATCCTGCGCGAGCATTTGGCGCAACACCGCGCGGCTCAAGCCAAACATCGTCCGCAGATTCACCTTGAAGGTGACATCGAAGCCCTCGTCCGTACACTCATGCAAAGGTCCGTCTCCGAACCGCCGCCCGCTGATGCCCGCCACGTTGAACAAGGCATCGATGCGCCCGAAGCGGGCCACGCAGCGCGCCGCTGCATCGTCGGCAACCGCCGTGCCGCTCAGGTCGCCGCACAGGAACGCGCAGTGGGGCGTCCGCGCGAGAAGCTCGCCATGGAGCGCCGCGCACTCCTCCTCGCCGAGGCTCACGAAGAACAACTTCGCGCCTTCCTCCGCCGCCAAGCGTGCCGTCTCCGCCGCGATTCCGCTCGCGCCCGAGAGCAGCAGCACCCGATCCTCAAGCAATCCCTTCATGAGCAAAACCGCCAGGCAGTCATACCTTTTCGTACTTTACTCTCACCCATTTGCCCGCCCGCATCGCCTGGTAGCCCGCATCGAGAATTGCATTCACCGCGTAACCGTCGCGATAGTCTTCCCGCGCGGGACGGCCGTCGCGCACACACTCCACGAAATGCTTCATCTCCGCCTGGTAGCCGTAGGCGAAGGCTTCCTCGGGCAGCGGCCGCGTCCAGCCGAAATCGATATCGGCCTTCTCGATTACGTATCCGGCGCTCTTCGAGGTGAAGCTATGCACGGGCGTCCCGCGCGTGACATCGGTAAAGATGGACCCCTCCGACCCATGAATCTCGTTTCGCAGATCGAGGCCGCCCATGCAGGTCCAGGATAGCTCGCAGTGCGCGAAGCCGCCGCCCGCCATCTTCAGCATCAGCAGAGCGTTGTCTTCCCCGCGTGTCCGCTTCGAATGAACGAGGTTCGCGCCCCAGGCCATCACCTCCATCACGGGATCGTCTTTGCCATAGAAGTAACGCGCGGCCTCCACGCAATGGCAGGCCAGATCGTTCAACGCGCCGCCGCCGGTCTTCTCAATATCCCAAAAGTGTGGGCTGTGGGGCCCCGAATGCGATTCTCTGGAGCGTACCCACACGAGCTTGCCGATGCCCCCGGCATCCACCGTTTCCTTCGCCTTCACCACGGCCGGCGCGAAGACCTCCGTTTCCGCGTAGCCATGAAATGCGCCGCTCTTCAGCGCCGCCTTCAGGATCTGCCGGGCTTCCTTGCTATTGCGGGCGAGAGGCTTTGTGCAAACCTGATTCTTCCCGGCCTTCGAGAGCGCCAGCGAGACGGGCAGGTGCTCTTCGTTGGGAAGCGCGATGATGTAGAGATCGATGTCGGTCCGCGCCAGCAGCGGCTCCAGCTTCGTGGCGCTTTCCGGAATTCCCCAACGCGAGGCGAACTCCGTGGCGCGCTTGCGCGTGCGCGAATAATTCGCCACCACGCGCTGGCCGTTCACATTGGCCAACCCCTGCAAATAGAACTCGGCGACGAAACCCGAACCGAGCATGGCGATATTCACAACCTTCACAAGTTCCCTCCCCCTCTCACGAACCAGTCATGATATCCCATCCGGCGTTGCAACCAGCATGGCGGAAACCGGAATCACAAGGCAATTGCGGGCGAAGCGCCTGCGCGGGCTGATATAAAGGATGTCATGCCCAAAGCGATTAGCGCCGGCAGGATGATCCCCTAGGAAAGTTGCCGCCCTTTTGAAATTGAGCCATTCACGGCCGGGGTTTTTCCCGGCCAAGTCAACCCTCAGCCGGATCAGCACGATCCTTTTTATTTTGCTCATCTGCAGCGCCGGAAGCCTGGCCCAGAAGCAAAACGAAGCCTACCAACTGCACATCCATCGCACTCCCTCGCCCATCGTCATCGACGGCAGCGTGAGCGAGCCGGCCTGGAACTCAGCCGAAGTCGCCACGGATTTCTGGATGGTGCTGCCCATGGATACCGGCAAGGCCAATGTGCGAACCGATGTCCGCATGGCCTACGACGACAAGAACATTTACTTGAGCGCGGTTTGCTACGACGGGAACGTGCCGGGGCCCTACATGGTGGAATCCCTGCGCCGCGATTGGTCCTTCGGCGCGAACGACAATTTCATCTTCTTCCTCGATACCTTCGACGACCTGACCAACGGTTTCACCTTTGGCTTGAATGCCGAGGGGGCCCAGTGGGACGGGCTGCTCTACGAAGGCGGAAAGGCGAACCTCAGTTGGGATAACAAGTGGTATTCCTCCCTCAAGAAGTACGACGGCCGCTATGAGTTCGAGATTGCCATCCCCTTCAAGAGCATCCGCTACAAGCAGGGCTCCACGCGCTGGGGCGTGAATTTCAGCCGGCAGGATCTCAAGACAACGGAGAAGTCTTCCTGGGCGCCCGTGCCGCGCCAATTCCCCACCGCGGCGCTTGCGCTCACCGGCGTGCTGATCTGGGACGAACCGCCGCCATCGCAAGGCCCAAACATTTCGCTTATCCCTTACGCGCTCGCCGGCGCCAGCCAGGATTACGAAGCCGGCACGCCGCGCCGCACCCGCGGCGAAGTGGGCATGGACGCGAAAGTGGCGATCGGCTCCGCGCTGAACCTCGACCTTACGGTGAATCCGGATTTCTCCCAGGTCGATGTCGATCAGCAGGTCACCAACCTCGACCGCTTCGAGTTGTTTTTCCCCGAACGCCGCCAGTTCTTCCTTGAGAACGGCGATCAATTCACGAACTTCGGCTATGCCACGCTGCGGCCGTTCTTCAGCCGCCGCATTGGTCTCGGAGGAGTGCCGATTCATTTCGGTGCGAGGCTGAGTGGAAAGCTCAACAAGGATTGGCGGTTGGGCGTGATGGATATGCAGACGGGAGAGGTGGACGCGGAATCCACTCCCGCCGATAACTTCGCCGTCTTCGCACTGCAGCGCCGCGTTTTCGCCCGCTCGAACATCGGCATGCTGCTCGTGAACAAGGAATCCTCCAGCCTGGAGCGCGAAGGCCTCCCGGCAACCGCTTCCGGCTTCAACCGGAACCTCGGCCTGGAATACAATCTCGCGTCGGCGGACAACCTCTGGACGGGCAAGCTGCTCTATCTGAAATCGTTTACTTCCGGCGGCCGCGATAACGGCGATGCCTACGCCGGGCACTTGCAATACTTCAGCCGCCGCTGGCTCATTCTGGGCCAAACCGAGAACGTCTCGCCGGACTACCGCGCCGATGTCGGCTATGTGCCGCGCCGCGGATATCACCGCGGTCTCGCCAACATCAGCCATACTTTTCTGCCCAAGGGCGGGCACATCCTCAGCCATGGGCCGGGCCTTGAAAGCAGCAACTTCTTCGACTGGCAGGGAAAGCTCGCCGACTACGAAACCACGGCCAGCTACAAGATCACCTCCCGCGCGGGGAACGTCTTCACGGCGAATACCGGCGCGGTTTTCGTGCGGCTGCTCAACCCCTTTGACCCCACTAACTCCGGGCGGGCCAAGCTGCTTCCGGGCTCTGAGCACCGCTGGAAGTTCTGGGGCACGAAGTTCGATTCCAAACCGCAAAGCGTGTTCCGCTACGGGTACTCGTCCCAATACGGCGGCTACTACGCCGGCGGCACGCGCCTCAACCTCACCGGGACGGTAAGTTATCGATTCCAGCCTTACGTGAGCCTTGCCGGGACAGCCACCTATAACGACATCCGCCTTCCCCAGCCGTGGGGCCGCGTCAACTTCTGGCTGGTGGGCCCACGCTTCGACGTCACCTTCACGAACACACTCTACTTCACGGCATTTATCCAGTACAACGAACAGCAGAACAACGTGAACCTCAATACGCGCCTTCAGTGGCGCTACAAACCGGCTTCGGACATCTTCCTGGTTTGGACGGACAACTACATCCCGGACCACGCACAACCGGGGCAGGATATCCCCGGCCTCATCTCCGTCCGCAACCGGGCTCTCGTCCTAAAGTGGACGTACTGGTGGAATTTGTAGTTCATCCGCGAAGGAACGCGCGGCGTGCTTATCGCGTGCTGGAGGGAAGCGGCGCGAGCCACGGCCGCAGCGCCATCGTCACCGCCATGCCCGCCAACATCCCGATCAACATCGCAAGATGGTGCGCAAACGCGGGCGCGCTCAGCAGAACTCCCAGAGAGGGGCCGAGTGCCCGGCCGCCGGCCATCATGCCCAGGATCATCCCCAGCGCATCGAGCGCCAGCACCCACGCGAGCCGCAGGGGGAACGCGCGATACGCCGCCAGACACCTTGCCCATGCGAGAGACGGCGGAAAAGCGAACAGGAGCATCAGCGCATTCATCGCGCTCACTCCACGATGCCCGCTCGCATGCATCCCGCCCGCATGCGTCCCGCCCATTGCGCCACCATGCATGGCGTCACTGTGCATGGCGTCACTGTGCATGGCGTCACCATGCATGGCGTCACTGTGCATCGCGTGAGGCGCGCCGTGAGATTGCATCGCGGCCAGCCCCCCATCGAGTTGCCAGCCCCACAACATCCCAAAACCGCCCCAGGCGAGCATCAGCAGGAGCATGTCCGCGTGCGGGGGAAGATAGCGCCGCACGAGCCACGCCTGCGCCCCCAGCAGCGCGAGCGTGAACGCCACTACCCAGACTTCTACCTCGTACTTCGACGGCAACGCGCCTGCCCGCGCCAGCAGCAGCATTTGCGCCAGAAGGAATAGGGTGACAGAGCCCGCCACCACGCGCTCGCCCATGACGGATGGGGGCCGCCATCCCGATTGAAGGCCGCTAACAGCCATTCCCGCTTCTCCTTGCCCGCGCTCCCGCGCAGCGCGCCGTTCGAGGGAAGAACCTCGCGTCTAATTCGCGGCGCGCCCCGCGGGTGCGGGTTCGGTATTCCGCAAGCCCGGCCGGCGCCGCTCGCGGGGGCGGCGGCCCGCCGAAACGTCCACGAGTTCGTCGAAATTCGCTTCGCCGAGCAAGGCCATCGCCCGCCAGGTGACCTGCGCGCTTGAAGCCACCATCAGCAGCGCCGCGCTTACCGGATGCAGGAACCCGGCCGCAGCCAGGCCCATGCCGATCGTGTTGTAGCCAATGGCCCACCAGAAGTTCGTGCGCACCCGCCGCACGGTCTGCCGCGCAATCTCGAGAGCCGCCGGGATCGCCCGCAGGTTACGCCCATCCCAAACCCCTCCGGCGACGGCCCGCGCCAGCGCCGTGCCCTCATTCACCGCAATTGCAAACTCGGCGGCGCGCATCGCCGGCGCGTCGTTGATGCCGTCGCCCACGAACAGAACCACGCGCTTGCTTCGCTCCCAAGCCCGCACCCGTTCCAGCTTCTCCATGGGAGTGAGGCCCCCCTGAACCGAGGCAATTCCGGCGCGCGCCGCCCGCGCTTGGGTATCTCCGCTCAAGAGATGCAGTTCCACGCCCATCTCCGCCAAACGGTCGAGCGCACTGGCGTGGCCCTCGCGAAACTCCTCTTCGAATGTCGCCGAACCCGCCGCGCGGCCATCGAGCCGGAAGGCAATTCCCTCCTCCGCCGATTCCGCCGGGCCAGGCTCCCCGGCCTCGCTCCGCAAGGAAGAAAACGAGACTGCCTCCACTTCGTGCGTCCGCCCTTCGCTGTTGCGAACCCGCGCCCAGATGCCTCTGCCGGGCAGGATGCGGAGCGCCTCGCGATGCCAGCGATCACGGGTATCCTCAGCTTCGCCGGCCAGGCCGCTCCGCTCCAACGCGCGCGCGAACGGATGGCTCAAGCCGCGCTCCGCCGCCACAACCATGGCCTGCATCTCCGCATCGGAGTACGGATTCGCCTCTCCCCAAGCGATGCTCGCCACGCGGGTTTCCGTTCCGGACAAGGTGCCGGTCTTGTCGAATGCCACCAGGTCTACCGCGCTCAGGGCTTCCACATCCGCCGCGCGGGTCACTCGGACCCCGATCGCGCTGAGGCGGGAGGTAGCGGTCCAGAGAGCGAGCGGCGTGGCGAAACCGAGCGCGCAGGGGCAGGCGACCAGCAGCACGGCCATGGAATGAAACAAGGCTTCGCCCGCGGGCGCCGTGTAGCTCCACACCGCGAACGTCGCGATCGCCACGCCGGAAACCACCGGCACGAACCAGCGCGCCAGCCGATCCGCGGCCTGCTGCGCATGAGATCTCGGATCGATTCCGCCTCCCACCTGGCAGAGGAGGGAATCGAGCGAAGAGCCATCCTCGAGCGGCCGCGCCTCCAACCGGATCTGCGCATCCAGCACAAAGCTGCCCGCCCTGACCGTCTCCCCCGGTTGCCGCGTGCGCGGAACAAACTCGCCGCGCAGCGAGGCTTCCTCGAACAGCGCCGGTTCGCCAAGCAGGATGCCATCCACCGGCGCCATCTCGCCCGGCAGAACCTCCACCCTCTCTCCAGGTCGCACATCGGCGGCGGCGCGTTCTTCAAGGCCCCCCTCCGGCGTCAAAACCCTCGCGACACGGTGCGCCGCCGAGAGGCTCCGGATGGCCTCCACCGCCCGGTCGCGGGCGGCACGGTTTAGTTCCGCGCCGAAGGCGTAGACCACCAGCAGCAGGCTTACGACCTCGAAATAGACCGGCCCCTCGCCGGCCAGCAGAGATTGCAGAGAAACGCCGAACGCGCCGCCAAGGGTGATCAGGAAGAGAAACTCCACCGCCAGGCGGGCTTCGCGCATCGCCTTCCACGCCCCTTGAACAAGCGGCGCCCCGACGAGTATTGCCACGAGCAATGTCGAGACAAGCAGACCGATGCGCACCGGTTGCGGATCCGACATCGCGTCTTCCGATGTGTTCACCGCGATCGCCACGGCCATGGCATTCATCGCGATCACCGCCGAAAAGGCGATGCGGCCCCAGCGCCACATGGAGGCAGCCGTTGGCGGAGCGCAACCGCATGCGCTTTCCGCCACTCCGCTGCTGGTTCCTCGAGCCATTTAGTTCGTCTTTGCTTCCGTCACCGGCGCTGGTGGGGCCGCATTTGCTTCCGCGGGAGGCGGCTCCTTGGCGAGCGCATCAAGAGCCGTTCCGGTCCAAGGGGCCGTCTGAGACGCCGTCTGGGCGCGCATGGCTTTCACGAGCGCGGGCGATACCTCCGGAGCTTTGTTGCTCCAGGAAGCCCGCACATAGGTGAGGACGCCCGCGATCTCTTCATCGCTCAACTGGCCCCAGGCGGGCATGTCGCCATTGTAGGGCTGCCCTTTCACCTGAATGGGACCGTGCAAGCCGTGCAGCAGAATGGCGGCCAGCACGTGCGGCGGCCCGCTCACCCGCTCCGCCCCATCGAGCGGCGGAAACGCGCCGGGAATGCCCGCGCCGTTGACCTGGTGGCACTGCGTGCAGTTGTTGAACGTACGCTTGCCCACCACCATCAGATCCACGGGCTTGGCTTCGGCGGCACCGCCCCCCGCCTGCCGGTAGAGCACCGCCGGATCTTCGTTATAGATATCTCCGCGGAAACCGCCGCCGTTCTGCGCGATGTAGTAGCCGCCCCATCCGATCAGGCCGAAAAAGAACATCAGCAGCCAAACCGGCGTCGGCGCGACGCCGTCCGCGGGCTCATTCATTTCCCGGATGATCTGCTGGTGCATCTCCAGCACATCCGGACTGTTGCGAATCTCGACATCGGTGGGGTGGAGCGCGGGGTTGCGCGTGCCATGCCGCATTTCGCCGTCGGAAGCCGGAGTTCCCGGGTTCGAAGGTTTTGGTGTATCGCTCATTCCGCCTCCGGCAAATTGACGCTCTTGTCCAGGGACATCAGGTAATCCACCAGAAAGCGGCCCCGGCTATTCGGGATGATGTACTTCGCGGTGGGGGTTTGCCACTCCGCCGGCAGAGCCACGGCATCGGGAGGAGCCACGGCTTCCGCTCCCACGGTGAACAGAAACGGGTGCGGCGGCATGATGCTACCGGGCGAGGTGATCACCGGGTTATAGAGGTGCAGGTATTGCCAGGTCTTGCTCGGCTGGCGAGCTCCGATGTTGGCGAGATCCGGCCCTGTCCGCATCGTCCCAGTGAGGTTGATCGGATCATACATATAGTCCCGCATTACTGTCCGGCGCCTTCCCCAACCGCGTTCGATATCCGCGCCGAAGCCCTCCGGGCGAACCTGCTGGGTGTGGCAATAGATGCAGCCGAGGTCCATGTAAACGTGGCGGCCCGCTTCCGGCGGTCCCGTCAATGGCTGGGGATATAGAGTACCGTCTTCCGTCTTGAACGGACCTACTTCGCTGAACTGCCAATCCGGCACCAGCACTAACCCGGAGAGCGAGAAGACCACGGTGAAGATGACTCCAACGAAAATAAAGAGCGACCTGTTCATTACGCAACCCCCTTCGCTCGCTCACGGGCGCGCGCTTTTCGTTCCCGCTGCGCGCGCAGGGATCGCGCCGTGGTAAACAATGTCGGCCCTTGCTGCTCCCCGCCGTCGCCGCGTAGCATGCGCCAAACCAAAATGGCGAACACCACGTGCCCGATCGACATCAACGTTCCCGCGACGCTCCGGCTTTCGAGCCACGGAATCGTGTACTTCACGACATCCATGAACGCAATATCGGGGTTGTTCATCATCCAGCCCTGAACAAGGCCGGCCCAGCCGAGGCCGACGACGTAGATGATCGAGCCGATTGCCGTTGTCCAGAAATGCACTTTAATGAGCGGCGCGGAACTCCACTCCCGCCGCAGAATTCGCGGAAAAATGTAGTACATCGCCCCGAACATCATCATCGTGAAGAAGCAATACACGCCCAGGTGGGAGTGAGCGATCGTGTGATGCGTGAAGTGCGCCACTTCGCTGAAAGAGCGCAGCGCCGCCAGCGAGCCATGGAAGCTCACCAGGGTGTAGCTCATCGCGCCGAACACAACAAAACGCAGCGTTGGGCTGGTCTTCAGATGCCCAAACTGGCCCAGCATCGTCATGTGATGATTGATCGCGACGGTGGTCACCGGGATGAACATCATCATGCTTCCGACAATTCCCACCGTGATCACCCACGCCGGAATCGGACCGCCGACGAGGTGATGCGTTCCGGCCCAGTTGTAGAAAAGCGCCAACGTCCAGAAGCCGAGCAAGGAAAGGTGATAGCTGTGCACGGGGCGCCCGGTAACTTTCGGGATGAAGTAGTATGCCGAGGCCAACCCAATGGGCGTGAGCCAGAGGCCGAGCACATTGTGGGCGAACCACCAGTTGGCGATCGCGCGCACGGTTCCATTGACATGCGGCGCCTGCGTAAGGATCAGCGCGGAGACATACAGGAATGGAAACCAGAGTACGCCGCCATAGATATACCACTGCGAAACATACGTGTGATGCACTTTGCGGCGCATCATCATGACGAGCGAAGCGTAGATCACCAGCACCAGGCAGAAGCCGAAAAAGCCAAGCACCGGCACGGGAAACTCCAGCCATTCCGTGCTGGTGCTGTAGCCGATCAGGATCGCGATCATTCCATAAGCGACGCCGACGTTCCATACGATGCCGCTCACCGGGAGCAGCAGCGGCAGCGGCAGCCGTACCCGCCCCATGCGCGCTTGCAGCCAGAGCAGTGTGCCGATGGCGGCCATCACCGCCCATCCGTAGATCATCGAATTGAGGTGTGCCGGTCGCACGCGCCCGAACGTAAGCCATTCCCATTCCGCGAGGAACCCGGGGATGTGCATCTTGAGCGAGGCCAGGATGGCGAGGACGCTCCCCAGCAATAGCCAGAACACCGCGCTCGTGTAATAGATCAGGACAGTCTGCCTACAGGATCGATCCGTCTGCACCCGCGTAAGCAGTTCCTGCGAATCCACGGCAGCCGGCTTGGATACGGCTATCGACGCCATTTTTCCTCCATCGCTCCAGCCTTGGCTCCGGAAGCGCTCGCAGCGGAGCGCGAGGCGCCCGGGAAGAAGTCGGTTGGCGTCCCCACGGGTTCGCCATCGTCGAAGATGCTCTCCGCGCCTTCCCGAAGGCCGTGGAACTGGCCGGTTCGGATCGCCCACACCAATCCCCAGACCGCGGAGAGTCCCAGAAGGACGGCGGAACTCCAAATCACTACATAGACAACTAGCACAACACCTCCCTGAGGGGCCGCACGAATACGAACTTCAACCCTACCAGAAACACCATGTTCCTCCGCGCGGTTCGAGCGGGATCCGCCCCGGCGCCACAACACGCAGCGCCGCCATCGAGCTTCCTGTAAAACCGCATATTCTCTCGTTTGATGAGAATCACCACGAGAAAGTGGCAGAAATTTCCGATGAAATTGTCCTTGTATCACGCCGCCATTCCACGCGGAAGCCCGCGATGGAGCCTGGCGCCCCAGTTAGCCGTCAGCTTACTACTAACAGGGGAACCGTTGCACATCTCCGCGTGGGACAGAGGGAGATGCCAGAGCGCGGGCGCCCGCAAGCGGATCTCCGCTCGACATGCGCCCGCCTCCCTGGATTCAGAGGATAAGGGGACAGAACGCGCCATCGCGGCGCTGCCGCAACGCAATCACTGCGCTACCGGAACGCTATCGCGACACGATGGGCAAGCTGCTCGCGCCCACGAGGTACGTATCCACCGCATGCGCGGCGCTGCGGCCTTCGGCAATCGCCCAAACGACGAGCGATTGCCCCCGCCGGACGTCCCCCGCCGCGAAGACGCCAGGCGCGGTGGTCATGTAGTTTGCATCCGCCTTGGCATTGCCGCGCGCGTCGAGTTCGTAGCCCAACTGGTCCGCAATCCCACCCGGCTTCGGCCCCAGGAAGCCCATCGCAAGCAGCACGAGGTCCGCGGGAAGGCTGAACTCGCCGCCCGCTTCCGGTTCAAACTTGGGCGGCGCTCCCACGCGCACTCCGTGCAATTGCGTCACGTTGCCGTTCGCGTCCCCGGAGAAGCTCATCGTGTTCACGCTCCACACCCGCTCTCCGCCTTCTTCATGCGAGGTCTCCGTGCGCAGCCGCAGCGGCCACATGGGCCAGGGTGTGCTGGCCGCGCGCTCGGCGGGCGGCTTCGGGAACAGTTCCAGTTGCGTAATCGACTTGGCGCGCTGCCGCGCCGACGTGCCGAAGCAATCCGCCCCGGTATCGCCCCCGCCGATGATGATGACGTGTTTTCCCGTTGCGGTGATCTCTCCCTCGTTGTAACCGGTTTCTTCCTTGGAAACACGCTTATTCTGCTGAGGCAGGAACTCCATGGCGAAATGGATCCCCTTTAGCTCTCGGCCCGGAATCGAGAGGTCGCGCGGCCTCTCCGCGCCCATGGCCAATAGCACCGCATCGAAGCCGGCCCGCAGTTGCTCGCCGGTGATCTCCTCGCCCACGTTCGCATTCGTGTGGAACTTGACGCCTTCGGCTTCCAACTGGCCGAGGCGGCGGTCTATCACCCACTTCTCCAGCTTGAAATCCGGAATGCCGTAGCGCAGCAACCCGCCGGGCTTCGCATTCTTCTCAAACACCGTCACAGAATGGCCGGCGCGGTTCAACTGCTGCGCCGCGGCGAGCCCGGCGGGGCCGGAACCGATCACAGCCACCTTCTTGCCCGTCCGATGCGCGGGAGGTTCCGGCTTCACATAGCCGCTTTCCCACGCCCGCTCAATGATCGTGCGCTCGATCATCTTGATCGAGACCGGCGGTTCGTTGATCCCCAGAACGCAGGCGGCTTCGCAGGGCGCGGGGCAGATGCGCCCGGTGAACTCCGGGAAATTATTCGTTGCATGCAGCATGCGGATAGCGTCTTCCCAGCGGTCGCGATAAACGAGGTCGTTCCAATCCGGAATGATGTTGTTCACCGGGCAGCCGGTGTGGCAGAAGGGAACGCCGCAATCCATGCATCGCGCGGCTTGCGTCCGCACGCGCTCGGCCGGCGTGGGCTGATAGACCTCAAAGTAGTCCTTCACCCGCGCTTCCACGGGGCGCTTGCCAATCTCTTCCCGTTGAAACTCAATGAACCCGGTAATCTTACCCATGCAACACCTCCGCCGCTCCGCTCCCGTTGGCCGGGATCATGGGGAATGCGGCCTGCTCCTGCTCCCGAACGCGCTCCCGCCCTGCCAGTACTCGCTGATATTCGTGCGGAAACACCTTCACGAAGCGGGGCAGCATGCGGCTGAAATTCTCGAGCATCCACTTCGCTTTCGGGCTGCCCGTGTACTCCACGTGCTTCTGAATCAACTCGCGAAGAATCCGCTGGTCCGCATCGCCCGCAACCGGCAGGAGGTCCACGCTCTCCGTATTGCACTTGTGCTTGGAAAACTCGCCTACTTCATCCACCACGTAGGCCACTCCGCCGGACATGCCCGCGGCGAAGTTCCGGCCCGTGCCGCCCAGCACGACCACTGTTCCGTTCGTCATGTACTCGCAGCCATGGTCCCCCACGCCTTCCACCACCGCCGTCGCGCCGCTGTTGCGCACGCAGAAACGCTCGCCGGCCACTCCATTGAAGTAGGCTTCGCCGCTGGTGGCGCCATACATCACCGTGTTGCCGATGAGGATGTTCTCTTCCGGCAGGAAGGACGAGCGCCGGGGAGGATACACCACGATCCGCCCGCCGCTGAGCCCCTTGCCCACGTAATCGTTCGCATCGCCCTCCAGAGTGAGGGTGATCCCGCGCTCCAGGAACGCACCGAAGCTCTGCCCGGCTGAGCCGTCGAACTTAAAGACGATGCTGTCCGGCGGCAGTGGGTCTTCGCTGAACGCGCGCGCCACGCGGCCGCTTAGCATGGCGCCCACCGTGCGATGCACGTTGCGGATCTCCATCTCCGCCCGCACCGGCTGCCGCGCTTCGAGCGCGGGGGAAGCGATCTGAATCAACTCATGGTCCAGCGCGGCATCCAACCCATGGTCCTGGCTGCTCACGCAATGCTTGGCCACGCGGGAAGGCAGTTCCGGCCGGTGCAGAATGGAATCGAAGTTCAACCCACTTGCCTTCCAATGCTCGAGGCCCGCCCGCATTTCAAGTCGGTCCGTCTGCCCGATCATCTCGTTCATCGTCCGGAAGCCCAGTTTCGCCATGATCTCGCGAAGTTCGTCCGCCACGAAGAAAAAGTAGTTGATCACATGCTCCGGCTGGCCGGTGAACTTGGCGCGGAGCACCGGATCCTGCGTCGCCACCCCCACCGGGCAGGTATTCAGATGGCACTTGCGCATCATGATGCAGCCCATCGTGACGAGCGGCGCCGTGCTGAAGCCGAACTCCTCCGCCCCCAGCAGGGCGGCCACGGCCACATCGCGCCCCGTTTGCAGCTTGCCGTCGGTTTGCACGACAATGCGGCTGCGCAGATCGTTCATCAGCAGAACTTGCTGGGTCTCGGCCAAACCCAGTTCCCAGGGAATGCCCGCATGCTTGATGGACGTGAGCGGGGAAGCGCCGGTGCCGCCGTCGTGCCCGCTGATCAGCACCACGTCGGCATGCGCTTTCGCTACGCCGGCCGCCACGATCCCCACGCCCACTTCCGCCACGAGCTTCACCGAAACACGCGCCTGCGGATTGACGTTCTTGAGGTCGAAGATCAACTGCGCGAGATCTTCGATCGAATAAATGTCGTGATGAGGCGGGGGTGAAATCAGGCCGACTCCGGGCACCGAATGCCGCACTCGCGCGATGACATCATCCACCTTGTGGCCGGGCAACTGGCCGCCCTCGCCGGGCTTGGCGCCTTGCGCGATTTTGATTTGCAGTTCGTCGGCATTCACCAGGTAATTCGTGGTGACGCCGAAACGGCCGGAAGCCACCTGCTTGATGGAACTCCGCCTCGAATCGCCGTTAGCCAGTGGCGCGAAACGCGCCGGGTCTTCCCCGCCCTCGCCCGTGTTCGAACGTCCGCCGATGCGGTTCATCGCGATCGCCAGCGTCTCGTGCGCTTCCGCGCTGATCGATCCGAACGACATCGCGCCCGTAGCGAAGCGCTTAACGATCTCCGACGCCGGCTCGACTTCCTCAAGCGGAATTGGATTCGCCGCCTCGCGGAAGCGCATCAACCCGCGAATCGTCGCCAGATGACTCTGCTGATTGTTGATATGGTCCGCGAACTCTTTATACGTGGCGTAGGAATTGCCCCGCACCGCGTGTTGCAGCTTGCTCACCGTCAACGGGTTGTAGAGGTGGTACTCGCCCTGTGCGCGGTACTGATACGAACCGCCGACCTCGAGTTCCGGCTCATCCCGCGACAATCCGCGAAAAGCGAAGCTATGCTTCATCTGCGCTTCTCGCGCGATCACATCGACGCCAACTCCCTCAATGCGCGAGGGCGTGCCGGTGAAGTACCGCTCGATGAAATCTTTGTTCAGCCCGATCGCCTCGAAGATCTGCGCGCCGCGATAGCTCTGGAGCGTCGAGACGCCCATCTTCGAGAACACCTTCAGCAGCCCCTTGTTCACCGCTTTGATGAACTTCTTGTGCGCGGCCTCGGCGGAGACCTCGCCCAGAAGGCCGCGCGAAGCCAGATCGTCCAGCGTCTCAAACGCCAGGAACGGATTCACCGCGCTCGCTCCGTAGCCGATCAGCAGCGCGTAGTGCATCACTTCGCGCGGCTCGCCCGATTCGACAATCAACGCGCATTGCGTGCGCAGTTCTTCGCGCGTCAGATGGTTATGCACGGCGCTCAGGGCCAGCAGGCTGGGGATGGGCGCATACTCCTCGTCAAGACCGCGGTCGGAAAGAATCAACAGCGTGTATCCCGACTTCACGGCCAGCGAGGCTCTCTTGCAGAGGGCATCGAGCGCGCGCTGCAATCCGTCGGCGTGATCCTGCACTCGAAAGAGCGTCGGCAGGGTGGTAGCGAGGAAATCTCCGCTCGACATCCGCCGCAGCTTTTCGAGATCTTTGTTTTCGAGGATCGGGTGGGCCAGTTTCAACAACTGACAATGCTCGGGCGATTCTTCGAGGATGTTGCGTTCACTGCCGATGTAGCTCACCAGCGACATTACCAGTTCCTCGCGAATCGGATCGATCGCAGGATTGGTGACCTGGGCGAAGAGTTGCTTGAAGTAGTGGAATAGCGGCTGCGGCTTGTCGGAGAGACAGGCGAGCGGCGTATCCGTGCCCATCGAACCGATGGCCTCCGCCCCTCCGGTGGCCATGGGCGTCATGAGAATGCGGATATCCTCGTCGGTGTAGCCAAAGGCCCGCTGCCGCTCCAGCAGCGTTTCATGAGACGCAGGGAATGTGCGGCCCGCCAGAGGCAAATCCTCCAGGCGCACCTGGTTTTCCTGGATCCATTTCCGGTACGGCTGCCGCGATTTCAGCTCGTTCTTCAGTTCCTCGTCCGGAATAATCCGGCCCTGCTCGAGATCGGCCAGAAACATGCGGCCGGGCTGCAAACGGCCCTTCGAGCGCACATTCTCCGGCTCCACGTTGAGCACCCCGGTCTCCGATGCCATGATCACCAGATCATCGTGGGTGACGTAGTAGCGTGCCGGGCGCAGGCCGTTGCGGTCGAGCGTCGCGCCGATCACCTTGCCGTCCGTGAAGGCCACCGCCGCGGGCCCGTCCCACGGCTCCATCAACGAAGCATGGAACTCGTAGAATGCCTTCCGGTCGTCATCCATCGTGACGTCCGCGTCCCAGGCTTCGGGAATCAGCATCGCCATCACGTGGGGCAGGCTGCGCCCGGCGAGAGTGAGCAACTCCACCGTGTTATCGAGCCCCGCCGAATCACTGCCGCCGGGCACGATGATCGGGTAGAGCTTCTTCAGATCGTCGCCGAACAACTTGCTCTCAAGCACGCTCTGCCGCGCCGTCATCCACGCCACATTGCCGCGAATCGTGTTGATCTCCCCGTTATGGCAGATGTAGCGGAAGGGATGCGCGAGATCCCATGTCGGAAACGTGTTCGTCGAAAAGCGCTGATGCACCATGCACAGGGCGCTCACAAAGTCGGGGTCGTTCAGATCCTGATAGAACTCCCGAATCTGCGGCGCGAGCAGCAGGCCCTTATAGACGATGGTGCGCGTCGAGAAAGACGAGATGTAGAAGAAATCCCGTTCCTTGATGTCCGATTGCGCCACCCGATTCTGCGCCAGGCGCCGGACGACGTAGAGTTTGCGTTCCAGAGCCATCTGATCGACGCCGGCCGGGGCTTTCACGAAAACCTGTGCGATCAGCGGCTGCGTGGTGCGGGCCACGCGCCCAATCGCGTCCGGATTGATATAGCAGGTGCGCCATCCGAGCAGTTCCAGGCCCTCTTCGGCAATTACCTTCTCCAGCAGCGCTTCGCAGCGCATCCGCTCAAAGCGGTCAACCGGCAGGAACACCATCCCCGCGCCGTATTGGCCTTCGGGTGGAAGCGAGAAGCCCTGCTTCCGCGCTTCCTTCACAAAAAACGCATGCGGAATCTGGGTGAGAAGACCGGCGCCATCGCCCGTCTCCGGATCGCATCCGCATGCGCCGCGATGCGTCAGATTGACGAGGATTTCCAGGCCCTTGTCGATGATGTCGTGGGATCGCTTGCCTTTGAGATGGGCGACGAATCCCAATCCGCAGGCGTCCTTTTCTAGCGTGGGCAGGTAGAGCCCTTGAGGCTCCGGCAGCCAGGGAGAAGGTTTATGATGGCTCATGGTGTCGAGGTCCGTTCCCGCAAGTCGCCGCGGGAATTGATGACCCAGAATAACGTGAGTTCAAAACATTAGTCAACACGATTTTGAACTTTTTACAGTATAAGGTACACTACTTTTATGCACTTCCGGGCAGATAGCGATCATCTTCGGCTGTTTCGCGATGTCGTCATCCACAAGAGCATCAGCAAGGGCGCGCAGGTGAATGGCGTCAGCCAATCGGCGGCCAGCCAGCACATTCAGGAACTCGAGCGGCGGCTGGATGTTGCCCTTCTGGATCGCTCTACGCGCCCCTTCACCGTGACGGAAACCGGGCAGCGCTATCTTAGGTTCTGCCAGGACGTGATCCTTCGCTGTGAAGCGTTCGACGCGGAACTCGAACAGCTAAAGAATGAAGTGAGCGGCACGCTGCGGGTGGCGGCGATCTATTCCGTGGGCCTCACGACCATGTCGGACGTGGAAGAAACTTTCCGCGCGCGTTTCCCTGCCGCATCCCTGGAAGTAACTTACCTGCGGCCGGAGCGGGTGTATCAATCCGTCGAGAGCGATGTCTGCGACATCGGACTGCTCAGTTACCCGGAACCGACCCGTGAGTTGGAAGTGATCCCCTGGCTGAACGAAACCATGGTGCTCGGCGCCGCGCCGGACCATCCGCTCGCCCGGAAGTCGAGCGTGACCCCACACGAGATGATCGGCGCAGCCTTCATCGGGTTTGACCAGGATCTCCCCATCCGCATGCACATTGACCGATTTCTCCGCGAGCATAAGGTTCACGTGCAGCGGGTGATGAGCTTCGACAACATTCAGATGATCAAGGAAGCACTGGTGCTCGGACGGGGAGTGGCCATCCTCCCGCTCCGCGTCATGGACGCGGAGATCCAGGATGGTCGGCTCTGCGCCATCCGGATCGACACCGACGACCTTATCCGCCCGCTTGGCATCATTCACCGGCGCAAGCGCCCCTTGAGCCGCGTGGCAAAGCAGTTCTGCGATTTGCTGCAACGGGAGTTCAGCACCAGCGGAGCCGGCGTAACCCCGGCCGCGGAGCTTGCAGCGCGGTAGGTTCGCGCGCCCGTGGGGGCCGGTTACTCCGCCTGTCTGGCCGTGAGCAGCCGAAGCTCGTCGCTCAGTTCGTAAAGCCGATCCTCCGCATTCTGGATCTTCACGGGACCTCCCGACTTCCGCGCTTCCTCCAACCGCTGCCGTGCTTTCTCCACCTGACGAGCAAGGTGCTCGAGTTCGTTTGCGCCGGTAGCTTGGCCGGTAGTCTGTTTCCCGGACCGGCTGGGGCGCGCCGCCACTGCCCGCGCCGTCTTTTCGGGTGGGTTCACACGCAGCGTCGAAGGCGGCCCCGAAGGCTTCCGCACTGCCGGCGCCTCCGCGCCGGATGCCCGCGCCACAAGCGGCGAGTTCACACTCGAAGGAGTCGCCAGGGCGGCCGCCTTCTTTGCAGCCGGACGCGATTTGCCTTTCTTCGCGAACTTGGGGTTTACCGGGAACTTGACGGCCTGCCCGAAGTCTTCGAAAAGGTCGTGCTGCACTTGCTGCGCTTCGCGTACAAGTTCGTGGAAGCGCTCCACCAGCAGATTCTGCGCGCGCGCTTTCAACTCCGCGCCTTCTTCCTTCCAGCGCCGGTAACTGCGCAACACCTCATTGGGGTCCGTTTGCCTTGGATCAGCCATACATGCCGAGTATTTCGAGACTGA
>JADLCF010000388.1 GCA_020847315.1 Bryobacterales bacterium
GAATTGCGAACCGAAGCCCGGATGCGCACCGCGCGCGCCTGGTTCGTCTCGAAGTGCAAGGCTGCAACTTTCGAAGAAGCGATGCAACTGGCGCCGCCCGGCAGCGAGGAGAACGCCTCCTACCGGATGGTCACATCCTATTGGGACATGGTTGCCTCTTACGTCTGCGCAGGCGTCCTGAATGCCAACCTCTTCTACGAAAGCAACCGCGAACTGCTCGTGGTTTATGTCCGCATCAAGCACCTTCTCCCGGCCATCCGCCAAGCTTATTCGGATCCCTTCTACCTCCATTCCCTGGAAGAAGTGGGCGAAAGCTACGCAGCCTGGCTGACTGAGCGCGCGCCCGGCTCCTACGAAGCCTTCGCGAAACGGATTGGCTAAGGCCAAGCAAGCAGCACGGCTCCTCACCAGGGAGCCGCGCTTCAACCTGCAAATCTCTTACCGGAGCTCCATTCATGCGATATCTCTCTATTCTGCTTCTGCTCTTCGCGGCCTCGCTTTGCGCCGCCCAATTGGAACTTCCCGGCGATGCCTTCGAGCGCGATGCCGCCGTTACCGTGGTATTCCGCACCGCGCCTCAAGCCATCGGCAAAGGGGAATTGCATATCCTTTGGACCGACGCTCTTGGCCGTACCGTCGAAGACCGCCGGATCCCGGTGGAACTGAACGATGAAACGGAAATCCGATTCGATCTCGATATGCGGCATGCCGTGACGATGGCCAACCAACTCCACGCGGAGTTCCGCTTCGAGGGCAAGAATCGCAAGGACGCGCCAGACCGCCGCAACGAAACCGCTTCCGCCTCTTTCGTGGCCAAGCCGCCCACCCGTCATTGGGACGATTACACGATCATGATGTGGCAGACCCACAACGCAGAGCGCCTCGCGGTGCTCAAGCAGTTCGGCATCAACGCCGCTCAATACGGCGGCAAGGCAGCGGGACCACCCGAGGCGATGCTCAAGAACAATTTCCGCTGGTATGCCGAAAACATCGCCACGGATTTCTATAGCGAGTACCACCGCTTCCGCAATGACCGGGTCCCGCAATGGTCGTATCTTCAGGCCAAGGAGCTTTACCGCAAGGACCCCACGAGCCTCGAAGCGTTCAAGCGCCATCCGAGCCTGTCAGACCCCGCTTGGCTCGCGAAGATCCACGATCGCCTCGTCGAGGCGGCGCGCAAGTGGGCGCCCTACCGCCCCGTCTTCTATGACCTCGGCGATGAATCCGGCATCGCCGACCTTGCCGCCTACTGGGACTTCGATTTTTCGGACTATTCGCTCGACGGCATGCGGCTCTGGTTGAAAGAGCGCTACGGCACGCTCGATGCGCTGAATCGCCAGTGGGGCAGCAGCTTCGATACCTGGGAACACGTGATTCCCAACACGACGCGGGAAGCCATGGCCCGCACGGACAACAATTACTCCTCGTGGTCAGACCACAAGGAGTGGATGGATATCGCCTTTGCAAGCGCGATCAGGATGGGCGTCGATGCCGTGCGCTCCGTGGATCCCGATGCCTATGTCGGCATCGCCGGCGCGCAGATGCCCGGCTGGGGCGGTTACGATTACTGGCGGCTCAGCCAGGTGCTCACCGCCGTGGAGCCCTATGACATCGGCAACAACATTGAGATCATCCGCTCGCTCAACCCCGCGCTTCCCTTCATCACCACCTCATTCGCGCAGGGTGACCGGGAGCGCCACCGCATCTGGTACGAGCTACTGCACGGCGCGCGCGGTCATATCATCTGGGATGACAAGAACGATGGGTTCGCCACCAGGGATGCGAAGCCCGCCGGGCGCGGTCTTGAAGTGGAAGGCTACTACAACGAGATCCGCAACGGTCTGGGCGCGTTGCTGATCGCCAGCCAGCGCCAGGAAGACCCCATCGCGATCCACTATTCCCAGCCGAGCATGCGCACGGAGTGGATGCTCGCGCAGCGCCCGCACGGCGAGGCCTGGGTGGACCGCACCTCCGCGAAAGAGCGGATGGATAGCGATTTCCTGCGCCTGCGCGAATCCTGGTGCAAGATCGTCGAAGACCTCGGCCTGCAATACAACTTCGTCGCCTATGAGCAGATCGAACGCGGAGAACTCGCCCGCAAAGGATACCGCGTCCTCATCCTGCCGCGCTCCACATCGCTCTCCGAGGCTGAAGCCCGGGAGATTCGCGCCTTCGCGGAGGCCGGCGGCCTGGTGATCGCGGACGGTGTCCCAGGGCGCTACGACGAGCACAGTCGCTTGCTCGCGAAACCCCGGCTCGAAGGAGCCGCGATGGCCTCCGTGAGCGCCCTGCCCTATTACCAGCAGCGGCTACTCGGCAAGGAAGGCGAACTGCACGAGAGCGCGCGGAAGATCTTCGACGCACAAAATCTCCGCCCGCGTTTTGCGGTTACGGGCACGGATGGGAAGCCCGTGGTGGGCGTGGAAACGCACGTCTTCCGCAACGGCGCGGCCACCATCGTTGGGTTGCTCACCAACCCGCAATTGCGTGTGCATGAACTTGGCCCGCCGGAGTTCAAGTCCAACGAGCGCTTCGAATCGTCGAGAGAGGTCCGGCTGCGCCTTCCGGCGGAAATGTACGTCTATGACGTTCGTGCGGCGAAATCGCTCGGGCGCGCGAAAGAACTCGCCGTGCATCTCGTCCCCTTCGATCCCGCGATCTACGCGCTGACGCCGGAGCCCGTTCCCGCTCTTCGCGTGGTTGCTCCGGCGCGGGCTTCCCGCGGTAGCGTGGTGGACCTGAGCCTCGCTTTCGATGGCGTCGCGCCTGCGGAAAAGCAGGTCTTTCACGTCGAAGTGCGGAACCCGTCCGGGGAGTTGCAATACACCTATTCCGGCAACGTCGTTGCCACCGGCGGCGTGGCTTCGAAGCAATTGCCCCTGGCGCTGAACGATCCGGCGGGCGCGTGGGAAATCAAAGTAAAGGACGTCCTCAGCGGGCAGGAGCGTACCCTCAAGCTCGAAGTGCAATAAGGCGGGAGCGGCGCTCTGCCAAAGACGGCGGTGGATGATCGCGGACCCGGAACAAATCTGCCGGGTCCGCGACAAACCGCACTTCTTATCGCGTGCTCTTCCAGCGGGGCAGCGAGACGGTGGTGCGGTAGTTGGATTCGTTGAAATCCGGATTCCGCACCGGTGCGTAGATCCGGTCTCCCTGGAAAGGCCGGTCCTGCGTGTAGATCCAGACGCCTTTCGTATCCCATGCGACGATCTCGTCCCGCGCGTCCCCGGTGAGATCGGCGACATGGTAGGCGAGGTCGGGATGGCCGTCATCCGGGAACATCACCACGCGGCGGATCTCGCCGTCGATCAGCCCGCCTTCCACCGGATTGGCGGAGAGCATGGCGAATTCCTGCCCATCACCGCGCCAGTTTACCGGCAGCAACGGACTGGCATGGTGCACCGGTTCCGCCTGTTTGATCAGGTTGCCGTCTGCATCGAAAATGCTGACGATTCCGGGGCTCCACCAGAAATTGATTGTCATGAGCTGCAAACCCGGGATGTCCATCCGGTACTTGCCGATGCTGGGCGTCTGCGCATGGCCGATATGCGTGTGCTTGATCAATTTCCCGTCAATATCCCAGAGCAGGAAGCCCTCGTCGGAGCCGCACGCATAAACGCGCGGCGCCGCTCCGGGCGTACCGCTGAAGTTGCCGATCACGATGCCGTCGGCGTGGTCCTCGTACTCTGCGTCGTGAGACCACAACTGCTTGCCTTCCGGGCTCCATAACGCGTAGCCGATGGCGAATTCCTCGCGGCCGTCGCCATTGATATCGAGCGGGTAGGGATAGTGCCCCGTTTGCCCGGAGCCCTTCCAGAGCGGCTTCAGAGATTTGTCATAGATCCAGAAGTATTTGTAGCGGTCTTTGACGAGAATCTCCGAAGCATGCTTTCCGCCCGAGAGATTCAGGAAGGCAATCGAATCTCCCGAGTTGAGATCGTAGGGCCGCTCGCGAAGCGACGGGTCGGCTTCGGGAAGGAACGTGGAAGTGCGGACCTCGCCGGTTGCGCCTTCGAGGATCTGCAGTTTGAAGTCGCGGACGAGCACCACCTCGTTCCGGCCGTCGCCGTCGATATCGTGAATCTGGAACGGCGTATCGTTCGTAAGCAGCCCATTGCGCGGGTCCGGGCGGCCCTTCTGCCAGAGAACCTTGCCATCCAGCGTCACTGCGGTGAGGCAGGAGATCTGGTCGAACGCATCGCCGCGGACGCGAGGGATGTTCTGCGCGAAGAGCATGTCCACCTGTCCATCGCCATCGAGATCGCCAAAGCGCACATTGCGGCCCGTGCCGAAGCCCGGCGTCTCGAACTTCTTCCAGAGCTTGGGCAGTGGATTCGAGGCGCGGAGCTGGGCGAGTTCCGCCTCCCGCTTCTGGATTGTGTCGCGGATCGATGCGATCACCGCGTCCGGCGCCGTCACCCGCACTTGGCGGAAGCGCGCCGGCGCGTCCGCGATGAGGCCGATGCGGCCCGACGGGATCTCGCTATCCGATGCCTCAAGAATCAGCTTGCCGTCGATGAACGCCCGGATGCGCGGCCCGTCGTTCTCCACTTTGAGGCTGTAGTACCGGCGTGTGTCATACGGGAACGCGGCGGCGCCCAACTCCTTCCAGTTGCCTTTCCGGAACTCCTTATCGATCGGCAAACGCAACCGGAGCACCGCTTCCTTGCCGCCGCGAAGGCCGAATGTGTAGAAGTGCCGGTTGGTCTCATACCGGAAGGCGACTCCGGCGAAGTCTTTCGTGCCGAGGGGTTTCACCTGCGCTTCCACGGTGTAGGAATGCCAGGCCGGATCCCCCGTGATGAAGAGCGGCAGAAACCAATCGGTAGTGCTCTTGCCGGCCGCTTTGTGCTGCTCCACGTAAGGTGTGCCATCCTCGTCACTGACGACCCAGGAATCATCGTGGACGATGGCGTTCTCCCAGGGCGCGGTGGGCACGCCCCGGTGCGGGAGATAGTGATACTCCTGGATCGCGCCATTTAGTTGGCCAACAGGCTCGCTCAGCCAGCCTGGCGGGAATCGCGAGAAGTCATCCCGAAAAAGCTCGCCCGCCGGCATCGAGGTGGAGAGTAGAAGGAAGAGCACAAAGATTCGCATTGGCATCCTGCTTAAAGCGTAGATTAGCGTGGAAGATCGCCGCGAACCACTCGCGGCGAGCATGCGGCGCAACGGGTGTGCCGGCACTCAAGGTTAGCGTATCCGATGCCCTTCGGCGAAACAGTTCGAGGGCCACGGCGATCCATCCACTGGTAGAGGATATGGGCGAGCGGAGGTCGCCCGATTGCCGGTTGTGGCATATTGGCAAGCGTAGGAGAAACCATGAGTACCGAAAACACACAACCTCGGATTGATTACGGCGCTGTGTCGCCCAAAGCCGTGCAGGCATTGCTGGCGGTTGAGCGTTACGTCCGCGAATCCGGCCTCGAGCCGCAATTGCTCGAACTGGTGAAGTTTCGCGCATCGACGATCAACGGCTGCGCTTACTGTGTGGATATGCACAGCAAGGATGCGCGCGCGCACGGCGAGACGGAGCAGCGGCTCTACGCCGTGAACGTCTGGCACGAAGCGCCGTTCTTCACCCCCAGGGAACGCGCCGCGCTGGCTTGGGCCGAGGCTGTTACCGAAGTGAGTTCGAGCAAGGTGCCGGATGACGTCTACGAACTGGCGCGCAAGCACTTCGACGAGAAGCAACTCGTTGATCTGACGATGGCCGTGATTGCCATCAACTCCTGGAACCGGCTATCGGTGGCGTTCCGGACCGTTGCGGGCACATACGAACCGCCGGCCAGACATGCCGCCGTTTAGGAGGTACACGATGTTCCAATTGAAACGCGTTTATGATCCGGATGCGCCCGGCGACGGCGCCCGTCTGCTGATAGAACGCCTGTGGCCGCGAGGAATCCGCAAGGTGGATCTTCGTCTGGACGGGTGGCACAAAGAGGCCGGCCCCAGCACGGAATTGCGCAAGTGGTTCTCTCACGATCCGGCGAAATGGCCCGAGTTTGAGAAGAGATATTTTGCGGAACTGGACAAGCATCCCGAGGTCTGGGAACCCATCCTCGACGCGGCGCGGAGCGGAAACGTGACGCTGCTCTACAGCTCCCATGACACCGAGCATAACAACGCCGTTGCCTTGAAGCGCTTCCTGGAAGCCAGGGTGGCGCACAAGAAGACGCCGCGAGCCTAAGGGCGCGGCGCATCAGGTTCGATTTGAAGCAAGGAGCTTCCAATGGATCGAAAGATAGTGATCGTGACAGGTTCGACGGGAAACATTGGCGATGCAGTGATGCGCCGCTTCGGAAGCCGTTCCGAAGACACTGTCGGCTTTGATCACCACCCCCCCGGCTCTCCGGCGCCCAATTGCACCTATATCAAGGTGGATGTGACGAACGACAAGAGTGTCGAGGATGGGATGCGAGCCCTCCGGAACCGTCACGGCTTCGAGGTGGCTTCCGTCGTCCATCTCGCGGCATTCTATGACTTCGCGGGCAAGCCGGATCCCCGGTATGATTCCGTCACCGTCGAAGGAACGCGGCGGCTGCTTCGCGGTTTGAACGATGGGCGCTTCAAGGTGGAGCAGTTCATCTTTTCGAGCACCATGCTCGTTCACAAGCCCGCGGAGCCCGGCGAGTTTATCGATGAAGACTGGCCGC
>JADLCF010000389.1 GCA_020847315.1 Bryobacterales bacterium
CAGGAAGTGCCTCACATTTCGAAAGGATTTCCCCTTTGTTCAGACTAAGCTCTTTCCTTATCAGCGGCTTGGCGGCATGCGCGATGACCGTTTTCGCGCAGGATGCGCCGCCCCCCTCCGCCGCGGCTCAAGCCCCAGCCGCAACCGCGGCCGCGGCCAAAGCGGCGCCCGATCCCGCGGACGCCGTGGCCCCCGATGCCGTGGTGCTTCGCGTGGGCGAGCAAAGCTTTACGCGCCAACAGTTTGAGAACCTGATTCTCGCGCTTCCGCCGCAGTTGCAGGCGGCGGCCCGAGGCCCGCAGAAGCGGGAATTCGCCCGTCAGATCGCCGAACTGTTCGCTGTGGCGGGGGAAGCCGAAAAGCGGAAGCTGGACGCCCAGCCGGAGATGCAGATGCGGCTTAAGTACCAGCGGGACAACGTGCTCGCCGGATTCCTCTATCAGCAAATGGTGCAGGAGGCACAGGTGGATCCGGCCGAGGTGGAGAAGTATTACAACGAGAACAAGGATTCGTTCGAGGAAGTGACGGCCCGTCACATTCTGGTGCGCTTCAAGGGTTCGCAGGTGCCTGCCCGCAAGGATGCTCCGGAACTCAGCGAAGAAGAAGCACTCGCCAAGGCAACGAAACTCAAGGCCCGTCTCGCCGCCGGAGAGAAGTTCGAGGAACTTGCGAAGACTGAGTCCGACGACACCGGCTCCGGCCAAGGCGGCGGAAGCCTGGGTACTTTCGGCAAGGGTCAAATGATTCCCGAATTTGAGAATGTAGCATTCACGCAGGCCCTCGGCCAGGTGAGCGACCCGGTGAAGACGGCCTTCGGCTACCACCTGATCCTGGTGGAAGACCGCAAGTCGAAGACACTCGCCGAAGTGAAGGACGAGATCGCGGAGCAACTGAAGCCCACCGTGGCAAGGGAGCAACTCAAGGCGCTCACGGATTCGAAGGGTGTCACGCTGAACGACACCTATTTTGCCGCCGCTCCGGCCAGCACCGGCCCAGACGGTGACGCTCCGGCGCCGGCGGGTCCGGCCGGGCGGTAAGAAACGGCGGATTCCCTCGGGCGCGCGCGCTCGCGGGGTTTCAACATACCTCTTCCTTGTGAAGATCTTCGGTTCGCAGCCGCGCCGCTCTCGCCGTTGTGGCGGGAGCGGCGCGGCAAGTCTTTGTCACCGGCGAGATCCCGTCACCTCTCCATTCCAGGAAAGGCCCCTGTTTTCAATCAGTTTCCGGCTGGCGAGTGAACTGCATGGTCTGTCTCGAATGATAGACCGCGTCGCACAATCGCTCGAAGTTTACCTTGATCTACTCGCCACCCGGCAGAAGCTGGTGGCCTCCAACATCGCCAACCTCGACACTCCGGGCTACCGGACGCGAGACATCGACTTTCAGAACGAACTCGCGTCGGCCCTCTCCCGGACACAAACCGGTCGCGCGGTGGAGACCGGATCCGCGCCACCCGCCGCCTCGGAGGTCGAGGGTCTCGCCCTGAACAATGACGGCAACAATGTGAGTCTGGACCGGGAGGCGCGGATGCTGGCCGACAATGCCATGCGCTTCGAACTGGGGTCCTCGTTGCTCGCCAGCCGCTACCGCACGATTCGCCTCGCGATCAAGGAAGGGAACTCCTGATGAGCCTGATGAACACACTTTCAATTAGCGCTTCGGGCCTCGACGCGCAGCGCGCCCGCCTGCAGGCGCTCGCCGAGAATCTCGCTAACGCGGAAACCACCCGCACGCCGGGTGGGGGGCCGTATCTGCGCAAGGATGTCGTATTTGAATCGACCGCGCTGCCCGCGGGCTCCTTCCAGGACTATTTTGCCTCTGCGATCGATGGCGTTCAGATGGGAGTTGCGGTGCGCGAAGTGAGGGAAGATCCGCAAGCGGTGGAGATGCGCTACCAGCCGGGCCACCCCGACGCGAACACGAACGGCTATGTGGCCTACCCGAGCATCCAACCCGCGGAAGAGATGGTGAATCTGCAAGGGGCGGCGCGCGCCTATGAGGCGAATATCGCCGTGATGTCGGCCACGAAGGACATGGTGCGCCGGTCGCTCGAACTCTTCCGCGCCTGATCGGGTTTATTCGCCGGGAAAGAGGCGTGGGGGCGTGCGATGATTTGCGTCCGGCTACGTCGAATTCATTGGCTCTCAAGGAGAACGAATTGTGATGATCCCCTCGATTCCAAATATCGCTGCCGGTCTCTTCGGGCTGGGAGCGCTGACGCCATCGCGACAGGGCGCAAAGGCATCCATGGGTGCGATTCCCGATGGCGCCGCTCCGGCCAACTCCTTCGCCGGGGAACTCGCCGGGGCGATGGCGCGCGTGGAAAGCAGCGCAAAGGCGTCGGGCGAACTGCGGAATCAGCTCCTGCGCGGAGAGAACGTCGAATTGCATACGGTCGCCATCCAGGCGCAGGAAGCGCAAGTCTCGTTTGAACTGCTGCTTCAGGTAAGAAACAAGCTCATTCAGGGCTATCAGGAGATTATGCGCATGCAGATCTAAATTCCCATGGGATGCCTCAAGTTTCGCTGCCGGTCCGCCGATATACGTCTGAATGCCGGGAAGCAGCCTAGCCTCGGGGAGAGCGCCCCGCCATGGAGTCATACGGCCGGGGAGTCAGACCGGGAACCCAGCCGGACGGGTAGGCAGCCCGCGGCGTGAGTCAGGTAGCCCGTGTCGCAGGCTGGGCAGCCGTGTCATTCCGTGGGGCGCCTGCGAGGCGGCGCGGCTCAGGGATGAGGCTCCGGGATGGCGGCTTAGCGGCGGAGGAGTTCTGACGGCGAGATGACGCAATTGATCCAGCTCTTCACCAACCTTAGCTTGCGTCAGCGGGTTGTCATCGGCGCTGCCGCTGTGGCGCTGGTCGCGGGAATCTATGCCTTTGTGGCCTGGCAGACCGAACGGGACTTTCAGCCGTTGTTCGAGAATCTGAACCCGGAAGAAGCCGGGCAGATCGTGACGCGCCTCAAAGAGGCCGGCATTCCGGTGCGGCTGAACGATGCGGGGACGCGCATCTCGGTACCGTCCGCGCAGGTGGCGGAGCAGCGCCTGAGCCTGGCGGCGCAAGGCCTTCCGCAAACGGGACGCATCGGCTTCGAGATCTTCGACCAAACGAATTTCGGCGCCACGGATTTCACGGAACATATCAACTACAAGCGGGCGATCGAAGGCGAACTGGAGCGCAGCCTTCGCACGATTCAGGCCATCGAACAGGCTCGCGTGCATGTCACTTTCGCCAAGAATTCCGTCTTTCTGGAGAATAAGGAGCCGGCCAAGGGCAGCGTCATGGTGAAGTTGCGCGCCGGTGCGACGATGGATCCGAGACAGTCGGCCGCCATCGCTCATTTGGTGGCGAGCGCAGTGGAGGGTCTGCGGCCGGAACAGGTCTCGATTATCGACATGCGCGGCAATCTGCTCAGCCGTCCCAAGCAGGAAGGATTGGACGACGCCCAGGAGCCGCCCGAAGCCATCCTGCAATACCGCCATAAAGTGGAGGCGGATCTCGAATCGAAACTCAGCTCCACGCTGGATCCGCTGCTTGGGCCGGGCCGCTACCGCGCCAGTGTGTCGGCGGATCTCGACATGACGAGCGGAAATGAGAGCGCGGAGACCTTCGACCCGGAGAACTCCGTGATGACCAGCACCCAGAAGCAGGAGGACGTCGCCAACGGCACGCGGAGCGGCGGCGTTCCGGGAACGGCATCCAACCTGCCGAGGAGCGGCGCCGCCGCGCGCCCGGCTTCGTCAGGAGTGGTGCGCCGGTCGGAATCCGTGAATTTCCAAACCAGCCGCACGGTGCGCCATACGGTGGTTCCACGAGGGGTGCTGAAACGGGTTTCCGTGGCCGTGCTCGTAGATCATAAACTGCGCTGGGAGGGGACGGGAAAGGACGCGAAACGCATCCTCGAAGCGCCCAGCCCGCAAACCGTCGAGAGTATTCGAGAACTCGTCACCGGGGCGCTGGGCTTGCAGGAGGAGCGGGGCGATCAACTTGTCGTGGAGGCCCTTCCGTTCGATGCCACGATCTCGGAACCGCCACCCCCGGGAGGGGCGCCGGTTCCAGGTTCAACGACGGATTTCCCGCTGCCGGGCTGGCTCTCGTTCCTGCCCCAAAACGTTCCCGTTTGGGTTTGGGGCGCTGCCGGTGGAGGGGTGCTGCTCTTACTGCTGGTGGCGGGGTTCCTGTGGCAGCGGCGGCGGAAGAAGCGCCGCAAGGTGACTGCCGTGGCATCCGCGCCGGCCCTGGGTGCGCCAGGCTCGCCCCAAGCCTTGCCTCGTGCCACCGGAGAGGCGGCAATCGCGGATGGCCTCAATGCGGAGGGCGGAAATCTGGAGGCCTTGATCCACGAACAGCAGGAGAGACTGAAGCTGAAAGAGAATGCCGCGATGGCATCGCTCAAAGGGGTGAAGCCGCGAAATGACGCCGATGTCCTCACCGGCCATTTGATCGACACGGTTCAGAAGGATCCCGCCGGAGCGGCGCAGATCCTGCGCAGTTGGTTGACGGAGGATCGCCGATGAGCACCTCTCCCGATGCCGGCACGGCCCTGGCGGTGCTGCCGCCGCCCGATTCCGCAGCCAAGAAACGTAGCACTGACAAGTTCAGCGGCGCGCGCAAGGCTGCCATGCTCCTGGTCATTCTGGGAGAGAAGGCGGGAGCGGAGTTGGTGCGGCATCTGAGCGAAGACGAAGTGCAGACGATTTCCAAGGAAATCGCCCGCTCGTCGACCATCACCGCTCAGAACGCCGACGACATTCTCGAAGAGTTCTACCAGATGACGGTCGCCCGCGAGTACGTGGTGAAAGGCGGCATGGACTATGCGCGGAAGATGCTGATCGGCGCGTTCGGTAACGAACCGGCCAAGCGCATCCTGGACCGCCTGGTGCAGACGATCGGCGAGGACGCCGCCACGTTCGACCCTTTGCAGAAGGCCGATCCACAGCAGCTTGCTAAGTTTATCCAGAATGAGCACCCACAGACGATCGCGCTGATCCTGTCGCACTTGAATACGACGCAGGCGGCCGCGCTGCTTACCTCGCTCCCGCCGGAGTGCCACGCCGATATCGCCACCCGCATGGCGAATCTTGACCGCATTTCTCCCGAAATCGTCTCCCGAATTGCCGCGATCATCGGCCAGAAGATCCAGGAACTCGGAGAGTATAGCCGGGAATCCTACGGTGGCATTCAAGCGGTCGCGGAGCTTTTCAATCGGTTGGACGCCAACTCCACCAAGGAGATCCTCGACCAGATCGAGAGCAACGACGAGACGCTCAGCAAGAGCATTCGCCACCTGATGTTTGTGTTTGAGGACATTATCAAGCTCGACGCGAATGCGATCCGTGAGATCCTCGCGCGGGTGGATCGCAAGCTGCTCACCGTCGCGCTCAAAGGCACGAGCGAAGTGCTGCGCCAGCACTTCATCAAAGTGATGTCGGGCCGTGCCGCCGACATGCTGCGCGAGGACATGGATGCGTTGGGGCCGGTGAAGATCCGCGACGTTGATGAGGCGCAGCAGCAGATCATCGGCGTGGTGCGGCAACTGGAGAACGAGGGCGCGATCAACCTGGGCGGCGGTGGAGAAGAGTATGTCAGCTAAGCTGCTCCCCGCCGGAGTTCTTCGGGAAACGGAGCAACAGGGCGATACCACCGGGTGGATGGCACTGGCCGGAGCAGTGGAGGGCGCCGGAGCGATGCGCGCAACCGCGCCGGAACGCACTGGCATGCGTGAGGCGCGAAGCGCCTTTGAAGAAGAGTTGGCCGCCGCGCATACGGAGTTGCAGCGCGTGCGTGCAGAGGCGGAATCGGGGGCCGGGGCCGCGTATCAATCCGGTTTCGATGCCGGCTTCCGGAAAGGCCTCGGGCAGAACCAGGGTGAAGTGGATGCCTTCCGGACGCAGATTGCCGCGACTTTGCATGGTGCGGAGACTGCCCGGCGAGAGTTGCTCGAACAGGCGGATGCCGACCTCGCCAAGCTCTCCATCGCGATCGCTGAAAAGATCCTCAACCGCCAGATCCAGATCGATCCTGAAGCACTCCAGGGTCTCACCCGGTCCGCGCTCGAACGGCTCTCCGGCAAGACCGTCCAGTGCGTGCGCATTCACCCGGCGGATCGCGCTGCCGTAGAGGAAGCGCTGGCTTCGCATTCCACGAAACGCGCCATTCGCGTGGAACCCGATGCATCGCTGGCGAGAGGCGCCTTACTTTTCGATACGGACTACGGAACGCTTGATGCGTCCATCGCCACCCAACTCGAAGAGATCGAGAGCGGGTTAGTGGACCGTCTTCGAAGGAGCGCTCCATGATGCGATCCCGGCTGTTCGAAGCGGGCGCCGGGCGGCAGTTTCTCGCGGGCCGCGAGTTCAGCCGCTGGACCGGCGCCGTCACCCAGGCGGTGGGCTTGCTGATTGAATCCATTGGCCCCATGGCCGCCCTCGGCGATTTCTGCGAGGTGGAAACCGCCCACGGTCGTCGGATTCGCGTGCAAGTGGTCGGCTTCCGGGATCAGCGCGTTCTCTCGATTCCTCTCGAAGAGACGGATGGCATTCATTTGGGGGATACCGTCGTTGCCCGGCCGGAGGCGGCGCGCGTGGAGGTGGGCCCTCACCTGCTCGGCCGCGTGTTGGATGGCTTCGGCAATTTCATGGATGTTCCCGGCATGGGAGGCTCCGCCATCGCGCCACCCGAATCCCTGCGAATGGCTCCGCGCCAGCTTTACGATCTCTACCGGCAACCCGCCAATCCGCTCGACCGCGAGAACATCCGCAAGCCGCTGGCCACCGGAATTCGGGTGATCGATGGATTGCTCCCCTGCGGCCAGGGCCAGCGCATCGGAATCTTCGGCGGCTCGGGCGTCGGCAAGAGCACGCTGCTGGGCGCGATGGCCCGGCACAACGCCGCCGATGTCTCCGTCATCGCGCTGATCGGCGAGCGAAACCGCGAAGTCCGCGAATTCATTGAGAACGATCTCGGCCCCGACGGCTTGCGGCGTTCGGTTGTCGTGGTGGCGACCTCCGACCGCCCCGCGCCGCTTCGCGTCCGCGCCTGCTTCGTCGCGATGGCGGTGGCGGAGTATTTTCGGGATCAGGGTGCGAATGTCCTGATGGTCATGGATTCCGTCACGCGTCTCGCGATGGCGCAGCGCGAGATTGGCCTTGCGGCCGGTGAACCGCCCAGCCAGAAGGGCTATACCCCCTCCGTGTTCAACCTGCTCCCCAAAGTTTTCGAACGGGCCGGGAACTTTCCCCGTGGTTCGATTACCGGTTTCTTCACGGTGCTCGTGGAAGGCGACGACTTCAATGAGCCGATCTGCGACGCGGTCCGCGCCATCCTGGACGGCCACGTGGTGCTCTCGCGGGATCTGGGTTCGGCCGGTCATTATCCCGCTATCGACGTTCTCCGCTCGGTGAGCCGACTCTCCTCCCAGATCAGCGACCGTCAACAGCTTCAGCACGCCCGCTCCTTGAGGGAATCTCTTTCCCGCTATGAGCAGGCGCAGGATCTGATTAACCTCGGCGCATATAGCAAAGGCGCTAATCCCAAGTTGGACACCGTCCTTGCCGTCAAGCCGGAGATTGAGCGCTTCCTGCGCCAGGAGCCGGATGTGGCGTCGCCGCGCGAAGAGACGCTCAACGGCCTCGGGCGGCTTGCCTCGATGCTCGAAAAAGGCTAGCCCATGAAGTCGTTTCAATTTCCTCTCGAAAAGGTGCTGGCCTTTCGCAAGCGGCAGTGGGAGGCGGAGGCGGCGGTGCTCGAATCGCTGATCGCCAATCGGGTTCACCTCGAATCGGAACGCCGGCGAATCCAGGTGGCGATGGATGAGGCGGCGAGACGGCTCGCAAATGCGGCTCTTGTTCAGAACTCCCGCCTGGCGGAGTTCCGGATGGCCCAGTCCAGTTCCAAGGAGGCCGTCCGAGAAATCGGGATCCGCCTCACGAGCGTCCATGCAAAGATCGCGGATCAGCAGCGCGCGTTTCTCGAAGCCCGGCGCAATTACGAACTCGTACTGCGGCTCCGCGAAAAGCGCTACGCGGAGTGGCAGAGCGAGGTTCAGCGCCAGGAGGAAGCGGATGCCACGGAGAGCTTCCTGGGGCGTTTCACCCAGCGGCGGCTGGCCCTCAATTCCCGGATGTCTGCCCCGGTCCAGTCGCGCGCCGGGATTCCGCCTCCGTCCGCAGAACCCGCAGATACGCGGTAAGCCGTTCGATCGCCGATGCCGCCAGACCCAGATGCTCTCGCGCCAATTCCGGCTGCCCTTGCTCCAGCGATTCCCGGATGCCCGGCAGCGTCTTCACCCCATATCCGGTATAGAGCCCCGGCGCATAGATCGGATGCCGGTACCAGGGCCGGCCGGGAAGGCCCTTGGCGAGAGCCAGTTGCCGTTCCGCCTCAATCAATCGGCCATTGAGCGCGGATTGGCTCGCGCGGTCCGCGATCAATGCTTCCAGATTCCGCTGCGACCAGCGATTCCATTCCGTGCTCTCGTGTTCAAGCCCCGCCACTGCACGGTCGAACCGCTCGAAATCAAGCGGTGCATGCTTCTCCCGCGCCAGTTTGGCGACGCCGTCCCGGTAGCCTTTGACGGTTGTCGAAAGCTCCGCAAAGTCGTAAGGTAGCACCGGCGCGGCGGAGAGCCGCAAGAGCGCGGTCAACATCACTTCGCTAAACGCCTTGCCATAGAGATACCCCGGATCGCAGAACTTCTCGTACCAGGCCAGCGTGTCGTAAATCGAATGGTAGACGCCCGCGCCAGGGCACCCACCGCTGAAGCCCAGATTCATGGAGGGCATCGTGATGTGGTGCAAAAACGGTGCGTAATCGGAGCCGGATCCCGCCGCCTCCACCGTGAAAGGCCGGGGCTCTCCGTCCGCTTCCGTTTGGGTCCGCACACGCGCCTCAAGCACCGAACGGCTCCCCACGGGGTCTCGAACATCGGCGAGCACCTCCCGCAGAAACGGCGCCAGGTGATGCGAGCCGGCCGCCCGGATCTGCCCCCGGCCGTTCGAATCGGAGTTGAAATAGGCCACCAGTTTTTGCTGCAATTCCGGGCCGTGCTTCTCCACCCACTCCGTGCTGCCGATAATCCCGAACTCTTCTCCGTCCCAGAAGGCGAGCTTGATCGTCCGCGAGGGTCGCCAGCCGCCCCGGCTCAACTCGCCCATCACCCGGGCCGTTTCGAGAACCACCGCGCTTCCACTCACGGGATCGTTTGCCCCGTTCACCCACGCATCGTGGTGGTTTCCGTACAGCACCCATTCATCGGGGAAGTCCTTGCCGGCCATGGTCGCGATGACGTTATAGATCGGCCGGATGGCGAAATCGTTTTCCACCTTCAGCCGAACCAGAACCGCCTTCTCCCCATCCGCGGCGCCAAGCCGGTAGGGGAAACGGAGCCCACCCTGCCAATCCCGCGGTGCTTCTTTTCCGCCGAGCGCTTCGAGCAGCGGCCGGGCGTCATGATGCGAAATGGGCAGCACCGGAATCTTCAATATCGTGGCGGAATCTTTCACGCTCACCCGCTTGGCCCCCGGCACGCTTGCGGCGAACGGGGTCGTGGGGTCCCCCGGATAGATGGGCATATCCATCACGCTCCCACGCTGAACTCCCTGGGCGGGGCGGTAAGGTCCATCAGGATAGGTGGCGCCTTTGCCGTAGCCATCGTCAGCGGGGTCGGAGTAGATCAGACAGCCAAGCGCGCCCCGCTCCTGCGCGAGTTTCGCCTTGATGCCACGCCAGCAGCGTCCATAACGCGCGATCACGATCTTTCCCTTGAGCGAAACGCCCATTGCTTCGAGGGCCGCGTAATCCTCCGGCGTGCCGTAGTTTACGTAGACAAGAGGCGCGGTGGCGTCTCCATCGCCGCCATAGGCATTGAACGTCGCCAACTGGTTGGCGTCGGCGGTATCGCTATCCTGTTCGATCGCCGGTTCCGCAATGGACGCCACGTACGGCCGTGGGGAAAGCATCTCCAGGCGACGTTGTTTGGGGAACGGCAGAAGTACGTCGAAGCGCTCCAGTTCCGCTTTCCAACCCCAGCGGCGCAGATTCCGCAGGATGTATTCGGCCACCTTTCGGGATGCGGGCGTGCCCGCATAGTGCGGCTCCGCCGCCATGGCGTGCATGAATTCCTTCACGCGCGCGGCGCTCGTCAGTTGCCGCGCCTTCTCCTCGATGGCGCGCTCTCCCGCCGCGGCAGCCGGGGGGAACCCCCGCATCGATGGCTGCTGAGCGAGCAGCAAGGTCTTGTCTGCCGGCACGAGCGCCGCGCCAAGAAAGGCGAGTAGAAGAATCTGTTGCAACCGTTTCATGAAATGCAAATCTCGCCAACGAACGGAGCGATCCCGCCGGGGCGGCCTGAAGAACCAGAATACATCCCCCGCCGCCGGGAGTTGCGCAAGGAATGAGAAATGCCGCCCGCCGTGCTTACTGGGGCCGAACCAGCGGCGTCCTCGGGGGAGGCGTCTTGTCTTCGGGCTTGAAAATTAGCGTGACGGCCGCGCTGTGGTTCCGCTCATCGAGATCCACCCTGGCTTTGCTCGACCCCAATGCATCCAGCAACTGCCGCTCGCGAATTTGCTCCAGGAAAAAGTCCGGGTAAAGCGAGTTGAATGGCTTCCCCGGCTCCAGATTCCACAGCTTCCGGATGCCCGCTTCGGTCACCAGATCCAGCCCCTCAATTCTCAGTTCTCGAAACAGGAATTGCGGCCCTTCGTTCACGGCCACCGTGAGGTCCGCCGTCTTTGCCTGGAAGTCAAGCGTGGGCTCGAACTTCGCGTCGGCTTTGATGTAGCCCTGTTTCTTGTAGCGATTCAGAATTTCCTTCACCCCATCGGCCACCGTCTTCATCAGCGCGGTCTCGCCCACGGGAAACTTCCCCAGTTTCAGCAACTCCGCTTCGGGAAAAACGTGAGACTGCACGTGCGCATCCTTGAGGATGAACTCCGGCCCTTCATCCACGGTCACCATGACGCGGACGCCCTTCTCCTCCGTCAACGGAACGGATTCGATCTTTGGGAAAGTCACCCCCAGGTGGCCGATTGCCCAGTAAGCGGGGACGATCTCGTTGTTGAGCAGCGCGCGGAAACGCTCTTCGGTGAACAGCAGTCCCGTGGCAGTTTGGATGAGGATCCGTCTCAACTCCATCGGCTCGATCTTCACGGAGCCTTCGAAGCGCACGTCGGAAATGGAGGGTACCGGCGTATCCGGCCGGTACATCACGGAGAGCGCGCCCCCCTGTTCCGCCCAAACCTGCCCGCGTACTTTCACTTCCTTGCCGTGCGCGGCCAAATACTCTTCAAGCATGCGGCTGTAACGCCGCAGCGCCGGCGCCGTCGCGGCGGATTCCCCGTCAAACGCCGGGTCCGCCACCTTGAGGTGCGCCAGCAGGTCTTCCCGCTCCGCGGGGAGGTCTTCGAAGCGAATGGGATAGAAGAGGCCGGTTTCTTGCACCTCGAAAGTGACGACATAGCCTTGCCGCGCGGCGGGCTTTTCGAAACGGTAGGCAACGCTCTCAAACAGGCCTGTATTCATCAGCGCCAAGTGTGCCGCGGCGAACGAATCCTGGTTGACGGAGACGCCGATACGCAGCCCGCTCAATGCTGTCACCTTCGCGCTGTCCAGCCGTTTGTTCCCTTCCACGCGAACGCTCAGGAGCGGAAATCGCGTTGCGGGGTCAATGGTCTTGCCGGATTTCCGCGTCGCGGTCACGGGCGCCTTTGTTTCCGGAACCATTTCCGGCGCCGGCGCGGACTTGGCGGGGGCGGGGCGCCGCGCCACCGATGGGGATGTTCCCGGTGCATTCTGGGCCGGAAGAGCGGCTTGCGCAGCAGTCAGGCAGAGAGTGAGCAGGCACGCGGGGAGGTGTCTTGGCATGGCAATACATCAATTGTACGGCCCGCATTCCGGTTGGGTTGCCTCTGGCCTGGAAGCCGTTGCGGCATCGCCGAAACGCCGCCGGGGTGTGTCCGCGGGAATTCGCCGGTGCTACACGCTCATCATCAACACGGGGTGTAGTTTGCGGAAGCAGGAAATCACTTCCCGCGGATGAAACGGCTTCTGCAGGAACATCGCGCGGTTACCGAGGGAGGACAAATCCATGAGTTCATCGGGAGGGTAGCCGCTCATCAGAACCAGCCGGATAGCGGGTTCCCTGGCTAGAACCCATCGGGAGAGTTCGATGCCACAGTCCATGCCCAGTTGGTAGTCGATCAGCGCAAGGGGGAATCTTCCTGGCTCCGCGATCATCGCTTCCTTCGCCGATCCGGCGGCGCTGTGAATAGAGACGTCAAAGCCGATGGCGGCGAGATAGAGTTCGAGCGCCCTGCTCAATTGTTCGTCGTCTTCGGCAATCAGAATCGGCAGCATGGCCTTCGGAAGAGTCTCGAAATCACCGGCGATCACGGTCGGTTTCCAGCGAGCGCCAATACCCGATCGTTAAAAGAGGGGCAGCGGGAACGACGAGGGAGACCAGAAAATACCCGTGGACACACGGTATTGGTTCCGGTCGAAAAACGTGGTCGAGATCACGGAGCCATCGCCCCCATACCTGCGCGCGGAAAACGTGTTGGCCCAGGAAAAGCCGCGCCCCATCATGACCGAAAATCCGACATCCGCCGAATAGCTCTTGTAGTTCCCATAACCAAGTTTGAGAGACTTCATCTCGCTGTAACTCACGCCGCCCCCGGCATTCCACCGCCGGGCGCTGTATCGAATGCTGGCGCCGGCTGTCGTGTTCCGGTTGGTCAACACAATGCCATTTCCTGGATTGACCGTTCTTCCCGCGCTGACGCCGGCGGACCAGCGGCGCTTGGCGTAGCGGAGATCTGCTTGAAACGTCGGCAGATACGACTTGCGGTAGACAGCCTCGATCCCGCCCGTCGTGCCAAACAACTGGGCGATCAGCGGGTCCACCTGCACTCGCTCCAGGGATTGAGATTCGATCCGAGCGCCGCCCACGGATAGGGACAGATCAACGGTTCTCGATAATTTAGCGCCATACTCGAGATTCATGGTATGTACGTTGGAGCCACCGTACTGGTTGGTAAAGAAGAATTGATTGAAGATATAGGTAACGCCGATAGTCTGCCGCGCGGAGATCCGGTAGGATGTAGTCCCGAGAATGTTGCCGGCCTTTACCCCGGCCAAGGCGCTCGATCTGCGCCAGTGCATGCTTCCTCCGCCGCCGACGGCGAAGGAAAGCCGGGCGGATTTCTGGTAGCTGAGCGTCTGGTTGGTTTGCAGGAATAGTACGGGGGAATTGAAGAATTCATCCGTGGGAAGGATGCCCCCTGCGTTCCCAAGGTCTTCGAAGCCGAAGTTTCCAAAGAAGGAGTTGTTCAGGTACCCAAAGGTATTT
Source organism: Bryobacterales bacterium (assembly GCA_020847315.1). GTDB lineage: Bacteria > Acidobacteriota > Terriglobia > Bryobacterales > Bryobacteraceae > JACTMJ01. The sequence goes on from JADLCF010000389.1 coordinate 13,350, forward strand.
TGAGAGCTAAGCTGCAGACGGCGGCTGAACGCATGCGTGACGCCAAGGACTCCCTGATGATTGGAATTAGAGAGATAAGGAATCTTCGGGTAGTGAGAATATCCGCCGCGATACATCAAATTCAGCATCGACCGGCGGAAAGCCTTGCTCCCGGTGATGCCGAACGAGAGATCCACGCCCGCAGCCGAGCGGGATGGAAAAACACCGTCCGGCTGCAGGGTCAGCGGAGCCAGCCCCGTATCGTAAATGCCACTGACACCGAGATAGGGTGCGATCCGGAATAGCCCCTCGCTGGAGCGAACCGCTCCAATCCCGCGTTGGGAGGGCAGCGTAGGCCCCGCTTCGTCACCTCCGGGAAGGTAGACCGGAATCTCGTTCTCACTGGAAGGGGGCTGCGTGGATGCATCGATCTGCGCCGCCTGGGACGCGCTCAAATTCAAAAAGGGCCGCGTGCGCATGGCGATCGACGCCGAAGCGCCCGCCAGGGAGACGGCGCCTCCATGCGCCAATGGAAGGCCGGTCAGGACTCCCGTCAATACCCATACCGCCAGCGCGGCACAGCGAAAGACGATTCGCTTACTCAATTTCTACCCCCAAGGCGTTCCGGCATCCGAACGAAACGAAGTCATGCAAGTTCCGGCCGTCGGTGTTCCCCGCCGGGCCCTTCGCAGCCGCCCGCTCTCGAATAAGAAAAGCGATACTGGCGGCCAAACCCGGACATTTCGAGTCTGACGAAGGCTCGGAACGCTGTCAAGATCAATTCGATTTACTCCGGGTAACAGAATCTTTCGGAAACAATCGCACGGCAGAACGTTCCCCGCCGGCGAATTTCCCGGCACAGATGGGAGCGTGCCGGAGAAATCGCCTGATTCGTCGCCCGTTGCTGGTATCATCCCGCTATATGACGTTCCACACGGAATACCACACGTTCCATACGAGATCGAAGCGGGACTATATCAACATCACGGATAAAGTCGGCGCTGCGCTGGGGGAAAGCGGAATCGCTGAGGGCATGATTCTGGTTTCCGCGATGCATATCACCGCCGGTGTGTACGTGAACGATGCCGAGGACGGCTTGATCTCCGACATCGACGAGTGGCTGGAACAATTGGCGCCATACCGTGAGGATTACCGGCATCACCGCACGGGCGAAACGAATGGAGATGCTCACCTCAAGAACCTCGTCGTGCATCATCAGGTGATCGTTCCGGTGACAAACGGAAAGCTGGATCTGGGACCCTGGCAGCAAATTTATTATGCCGAGTTCGACGGAATGCGGCCTAAGCGCGTCGTGATTAAGGTGATGGGGGAGTAGCGCGAAATTCGTCACATTCGCATGATGTTCGCCTCAGCCACGTGGGATGACAATTTTTGCGCGCATGCAGAAACCTCGCGTAATCGGTCCTCGTAAGAAGGGATAACCAACTATGAAACACCTGTCATGCATCGGTCTTGGAGTTGCCGCCGTCCTCGCTCTCTCCGCCGGGGCGGGCGCGCAGGAGATCCCTGTCCGCAGGGTTGTGCTCTATAAGAACGGGGTGGGATACGTCGAACGCGGTGGTGAGGCTAGCGCCTCGGGCCCCGTGACTCTCACCTTTCGCGCCGACGAGATGACAGACGTGCTCAAGTCGCTCAGCGTCAGCGCGACGAACGGCAGCGTGGAACGGGTGCGCTTCTCGACCGACGAGAGTCTCGACGCGAAACTCCGCGCATTTCCGTTCCGCATCAACCCTGGGGAGAACATGGCGTCTCTCCTCGACGAACTGCGCGGGGAGCGGATCGAGGCGATGCGGGGCGCGGACCGCGTACAGGGAACGATTCTCTCCGCGCAGACCGTGCCGGCGACAACCCAAACACCCGCCAGGGAATATGTGACCCTGCTCGAAGACGGCGGAGCGATGAACAGCTACGAGGTTGCCTCGCTCGGCCAACTTCGATTCGCGAATGCGAAGCTTCAGCAACAGGTGGCGGACTATTTGCGCATCGTTGCGGAATCCCGCAACCAGGAGCGGCGTAGCGTGTCCATCGACGTGGCGCGGAGCGGAAACACGCAACTCTCCGCGCGCTACATGACCCCCATGCCGGTTTGGAAATCGAGCTACCGCATGATCTTCGGGAAGGGAGAGAAGCCCACGCTCGAAGGATGGGCGGTAGTCGATAACACCTCCGGGGCGGATTGGAGCGGTATCAGCCTGTCGCTAATCTCAGGCAAACCGGTATCGTTTCTGACGAACATCTATCCGCCGGTGAATGTGGAACGGCCCTTTGTGCCCCTGCCGGGGATTGGCAGCACCGCGCCGGTAACGTATGAGAGCGAGATGCGGGTGCAGGCGGCGATCGCCCCCGCTGCCGCTCCCTCTCCCGCAATGGAGAAGACCGTGGCGGGTGGTGTGCTTGGTGGGACTATTGGCGCTCGGAACATGGCTTCCGCGGATGCAATGGAGAGATCCGAGGCGCGGCCCAGCGGGCTGGCCTCCGTCGCCACGGGCATTGAGGCGGGCGCGCTGTTCGCGTACCATTTCCCGGATCGCGTGAACGTCCGCAAGGGCGAATCCGTCATGCTTCCGTTCCTCCAGAAGCCGGTTTCCGCGCAGCGGCTGCTGATCTTCACCGAACGCCAACCGGTCACCAACCACCCGATGCTCGCCTTTGAGATGACGAACGATTCCGGTGTGACTCTCGACGGGGGGCCCGTCACGGTTTTCGATGGCGGCGAGTACGCCGGAGAAGCGCTGTTCGAAACGACGAAAGAGGGGGAGAAGCGCCTCATGAGCTATGGAATCGACCTGGGCACGTCTCTGCGCGTGGAGCCTACGAGCGGCACGCGGACGGTACAGGAGATTTCCATGCAGCGGGGCATTCTGTCTGTAAAGTCCAAGCAGCGAAGCACCGTCAAGTACTCGCTTTCGAATGCGGATGCTCGCCCGAAAACGCTGGTGATCGAGCGCCTGATCCGCCCGAACTATGAGACGGTGTCTCCGGCGGTGAGTGAGAAGACCTCCACAGCGAATCGCTTCCGTCTCCCGTTGCCGGCCAGCGGCGCGGCTTCCCTTGAAATTGTGGAGGAGTTTCCCTTCTACCAATCCCACCAGGTCTCGAACCTCAATGAGGACCAGTTGGTGATTTACACCCGCAATGAGACTCTCCCAGCGGCCGCCCGGCAGGCGCTCGAGCGGATCGTCGCGAAGAAGCGGCAGATTGCGGAGAACGCGCGTCAATCGGCGGTGGTTCAGGCGCGCATCGAGAGCCTGAATACCCAGATGGAGCGGGTCCGCCGGAATATGGGCAGCCTCAACAGCATTGCGGGGCAGCAGGCGCAGGTGCAGAAACTTGCCGTTGAGCTGGGCGCCCTGCAAACGGATGCGGCCGGCCGCGAAGCCGAACTGGATCGTCTGCGGGAAGGCGGTCTCACGCTGAAGCAGGAACTGGACGCGTTGATTGAGAGCACGCAGTTCTGAACCGCCGGTCTGCGTGCAAGGCGCATTCCAAAGGGGGAAGGCGATCGAAACTTAGCGCCCCTGCGTCTCGTCCTACCACTGCCTGGAGATGGGCGGGATCGGACCCCGGAATCGGCGCGGAAAGGGGGCATGTTATGGTGGTAGCTGTGAGTGAAAGGCATGTCTCCGGCTGGAAGCGCTTCTTCATGTGGGACTTCCCCAGAGGCAGCGTCGCCTACGACATCAAGGTAGGCGCCATTCTGGCGTTTATCTTCCTCACCCCCTCCTATGTCTTTCGAGACCAGCCGACGCTTGGCAAGACGAAGGAAAATATCGTGATGCTGCCGCCCGCGGGCGCCGGTGAGCGCTATTGGCTGGAAGGGGGCGTGGTGGATGCAATTCCGCCGCAAGAGCGCGTGGAGCGTATATCCAGCCTGATCAGCGGCCGCACCGGGCGCGCGACGCGCGTCGTCAAGATCGACGCCATGCAATCCGCCGAAGGCGCCGTTTCCGGCTACGTCGCGATTACCGCGCCTTAGTGGATTCCGCGATCCACCGCTGAAAGAACCCATTCGGAGGGAGAATACCGATGCGCAACTGGAAACTGGCGTTGATTGCGTTCACCAGCTTGAGCGCGATCCTTCTGCAACCTGCCTCGGCCGCGACGGCAAAGGAAATCCTTTCCCGGATGGATGCCGCCGCCGCCACGTTCAAGAGCCTGAGCGCCGATATCGTACGCGTGAAGTACACCGCGATTCTCGACGACCGGTCTCAGGAAAGCGGGACCATGGAAGTTGTCCGTTCCGGGAAAGATCTCCGGGCTCGTATCCGAATCCTGAAGCCCAGTGAGCGCGCGGTCTCGTTTCAGGGCAACGAGGTCGAGATCTTCTACCCAAAGATCAATACAGTTCAGATTTTCGATGTCGGCAAGAACCGGGGATTGATCGATCAGTTCCTCCTCCTGGGCTTTGGCAGCAGTGGGAAGGATATTGCAAAGTCCTATGCGGTGAAAGTCACCGGACAGGAAAAGATCGATGGTGTTGACACAACCAAGATCGTCCTCACACCGAAGTCCGCAAAAGTGCGAGAATCGTTAAAGAGCGTCGAAATGTGGATCCCCGATGGGCAAGCCTATCCGCTCCGCCAGAAGTTCGTGGAACCCTCTGACGACTATATGGAAGTCACCTACCGCAATAGTAAGGTGAATCCGGGGCTGACTCCCGGCGATCTAAAGCTTGACCTCCCTTCAGGAGTGAAGCGGGAGTACCCGCAGAAATAACCGTTGTCTACCAACATCCAACTCCCTAGTAGCGCCGCGTCTTCATCGCCCGCGCTCCCTTCTTCCGGCGGCCAGAGAACGAAATCGAGTTCCGAAGGCCGCCTTACCTTTATTGATTGGACTCGCGGCATCGCGGCCTTGATCATGCTGCAGGGGCACAGTTTCCACTCCCTGCTGAATCCGGGTGATCGCAAGGGCGACGTGTATACGCTCTCTCAGTTCATCGGCGGCATGCCCGCGCCGATTTTTCTCTTTCTCACCGGCGTGACGCTCTCGTTCTTGCTGGATGGCAGGGAGCGCCGGGGCGTGGATCCCATGGGGCGTTTCGCCGCCGGTCTTCGCCGTGCCGGTTACCTGCTACTCCTCGCGCTAGGCGTGCGCCTGCAGGCGTTTCTCTTTGCCTGGCCATGGGCGCGTCCCGATGACATCCTCAAAGTGGACGTGCTGAATTGCATGGGAATTTCTCTGGCGCTGATGGCCTTCACCGCGTTCTTGACCACGACAGAAAGAGTTAAGTCCTCCTTCCTGATTGGCGTCGCGATTTCCGTGCTGGCGCCGGTTGTCTCCGGCCTGCCCTGGGATGGTTCGCATCCGCTGCTGCGGGCCTATCTCGCCCCCAGTACGGAGGTTTTTGGACTATTCCCCTGGGCCGCGTTCACTGCCTTCGGGGTGGCGTTCGGCAGCATGCTTCGGCTGACCTCCAAGCCGGATCTGGACCGATTCATGCAATGGACCTGTCTCGCCGGGCTAGTAATGGTCGTTGCCGCCAGCTATATCGCATCCCTTCCATATTCGGTGTATCGCAGCTCGGATTTCTGGCTGAATAGTCCAGCATTAACGTTTATTAAGCTTGGCGTGATTCTATTGGTAGCCTGTTTCGCCTATCTTTGGTTGAGCTATCTGCCTTCCCGTAATTTTAGCTTCGTAACGTTGATGGGCACATCCTCACTGCTGGTTTATTGGGTTCACCTTGAAATCGTCTATGGGCGCTGGCTGTGGTTCTGGAAAGAGCAGCTATCCGTAACCGAGACGGCCATATTCAGCATTGGTCTCATGGCTGCCATGGTGGGGTTGGCCCTGGCATGGCGGCGTCGCCGGGAAGTCTGGGCCTGGATGGGCACGCTGCGTCTGCCGGGCAGATCTCCCGTTCCTGAGACGGAATCCGAATCGTAGCAACGCGGTTCCCGGATGGTGTCTTGCCGGGCGCCCCCGACTGCCCGGAATCGGAGAATTTTGTTTATTCAGGAAGGTATTAGTAACCTTTCACGGGTGAATCGCGTCTAAATCGCTCAGGGGCGAGGCGGGGGTCTCCGCCGGCGAACCTGGAAAGGCAGTAGTCTCTCGATGAGGCTTCTTATCGTTGATGGTGAGAAAGGGATCTCCGAGTTTCTCGCTCACTCCCTCGCTGGGGTCGGCTACCAGGTGGAATGCCTTACCACCGGAGAAGAAGCGCTCGCCAGATTGGCGACCGACCCGTTCGACCTTCTGATTCTTGAACTCGCCCTGCCCGACATCGACGGCTTGCGGCTTCTCGAGAAGATCCGCAACCGGAAGGGCGATATCCCCGTGATTGTCCTCAGCGGCCGCGCGACCGTGGAAGAACGGGTGCGAGGCCTGGAGATGGGCGCGGACGATTACATGGTGAAGCCGTTCGCTTTGATCGAGTTGCAAGCTCGAATCAAGGCCGTGCTGCGGCGCGCCATGCCAAGCCAGGACCGGCTGCAAGTGGCGGACCTCACCCTGGATTGCGTTCGCCGCAGAGTGAGCCGCGGGAGCCGACAGATCGACCTTGCCCCCAAGGAATTCGACATCCTCGAATACCTCATGCGGAACGCCGGCCAGAACCTGAGCCGCACCCAGATCGTGCAGCACGTCTGGGAACGGGATTACGACGGCCTCACGAATATCGTGGATGTCTATATCCGCCACTTGCGAAGCAAAGTGGACGATGCCCACGCGATCCGGCTGATTCAGACCGTCCGCGGTGTCGGCTACACGATACAGCCACGAGAGGCCGTGCCATCGGCCCGATTCGGCGCGTGATCACCGCGAAAGCGTGGCCTCGTTTCTACTGCGCCCAAGGCTTCAGCCTTCCGGCGGGCAGCCCGACCTTCCACTCCTACGCTATTCTGGGCATAGGGTTTCGTCGCGGGTCCCGGGTGCAGAGTCTTAGGCGCGGGCGCTCCCGGTGCATGCGTTCCAGCCCGCCGGTGGAAATATGCAATTTGAGCGAAGAATTTCCGATGGCATCACGATCGTCAGCCTTAGCGGCAAACTGATCGTGGGCGAGGCCACCGCGGCGCTGAAGGACCTGATTAAGACGTTGACGGACGAGGGGGTGAGGAAGCTCATCCTCGATCTCGCCGAGGTGGATTACATCGATAGCTCCGGCCTCGGCACCCTGGTTTACTGCTTCTCCACCTTTCGAAAGAACGGTGGCACGCTTAAGCTCATGAGACTCACCCGCCGCAACATCGAGTTGATGCTCCTCACCAAACTCGAGACGGTTTTTGAAGTCTTCGACCAGGAGCAGGCCGCCGTCGATAGCTTCTTCCCCGGCCGCGAGGTTCGCAAGTTCGACATCCTCGAGTTCCTTCGCGGGCAGAATCAGGTTTAGAGAATGCACCTTGTCGTGATTGGCGGAGTGGCTGCGGGAATGAGCGCGGCTTCCAGGGCGAGGCGTCTCTCTCGCGACCTGAAGATCACGGTGCTCGAACGTTCTTCCGTTGTCTCCTACGGAGCTTGCGGGCTGCCTTACTGGATCGGCGGCACGGTGAGGAACTCCGGCGCGCTGATCGCTCACCCCCCCGAGTTCTTTGAGCGCGAACGGGACATCCGCGTGCGCACGAACACGGCCGCGCGCGAGATCGTTCCGGCGCGCCGCCGGGTGTTGCTTGAGAGCGGCGAGGAGTTGGCCTATGACCGGTTGGTGCTTGCCACCGGCGCCCGTGCCGCCACCCCGCCGATTTCCGGAGCGGATCTGCCGCATTGCTTCCGGTTCCGCACCTGGGAAGATGCGCATCTGTTGGAGGCATTCCTTCGGGAGCGCCAACCGCGCCATGCCGCGATCGTCGGCGCGGGCTTCGTGGGCCTTGAGATGGTGGAAGCGTTCCTGGCGCGCGGCCTCCGGGTGAGCCTATTTGACCAATCCAACCACTTCCTGGGCTGGCGTGATGAGTGGCTTTCCGCCCAGATTCGAGACCAATTGCAACGGGCAGACGTTGCTCTCCATCTGGGGGAGCCTGTGCGCGAGATCCAGGACGGCGCTGTCGATGGGGTCCCGGCGGATGTCGTTGTGCTGTCCCCTGGGATTCGCCCCAATGTGGACCTTGCCGCCACGGCCGGGATCGCTCTTGGGCGCAGCGGCGCAATCGCGGTGAACGAGTTTCTGGAAACGAACGTCGCCGGTATCTATGCGGCCGGGGATTGCGCGGAGACGCACCACCTGTTGCTGGATGCGGCGGCATGGATCCCACTTGGCACGACGGCGAACAAGATGGGCCGTGTGGCGGGCGCGAACGCGGCGGGCCGGCGCGAGCGCTTCCCGGGGGTGCTCGGCACTTCGATTCTGCGCGTGTGCGGCGCCGCGGTGGCCGTGACAGGGCTCTCCGAGCCGGCGGCGCGAGAGGCGGGTTTTCGCCCCGTTTCCGCCGTGATCGAATCTCGCACCCGTGCTTCGTACTTCAGCGGCGAAGCGGTGAAGGTGAAGCTGATCGCGGACAGGGGCAGCGGTAAACTCCTGGGTGGCGCTCTGATCGGCAAAGAAGGGGTGGAAGGCCGCATCAATGTTCTTGCGACCGCGCTCACCGCGGGCCTACGAGTCGAGGAGTTTCAATTCGTGGACCTCTGCTACGCGCCGCCTTACGCCACGGTATGGGATCCATTGCTGATCGCCGCGCAGCAATTGCTCAAGGAGACCGGTTGAGGAGTCAATCTCTCCAATCGCCGCCGGGTTTCGCTAAGCTAGAGGGTAGCCATGGGTAACAAGGTCACCGACATTCTGGGTAGTGCTTCCGCTATTGCCAAGGGCATGGGCGTCACATTCAAGGAAATGATGTCGCCCACCGTGACGGAGGATTATCCGGACGGTCCGGCAATGCTCCAGGAGCGCTACCGCGGCAAGCACGAATTGCAGCGCGATGCGAACGGCATGGAGAAGTGCGTCGCGTGTTTCCTTTGCGCCGCCGCGTGCCCGGTCAACTGCATTTACATCGAGGCGGAAGAGAATCAGGACCAGAAGCGGATCAGCGGCGGCGAACGCTACGCCAGCGTTTATAACATCGATTACAGCCGCTGCATCTTTTGCGGGTATTGCGTGGAGGCGTGCCCCACCGATGCCATCACGCATGGGCACGATTTCGAACTCGCGAGCTACAACACAAGCACCCTCGTCATGCGGAAGGAAGACATGCTTGTGCCGTTCCCGCCCAAGAAGTAAGCGGCCACCCAACAAGATCGGCCGCTACGCCCTGATGGCAACGGGAGGTTTTTCCATCCGCCGGAGCACCCGGCAGGCCCGCCGGGCCACGATGCGTTCTTCGTTGGCTTCCACCACCAGCACCTTCGTCTTGCTGCCCTGCGTTGAGATGATACGATCTCCGGCCTGGGCAACGTTGATGGCTTCATCCACTTCCACCCCCAGGAAGGCCAAGCCAAGGCAGACCATGGACCGTACCCGAAAACCGTTCTCTCCGATTCCGCCCGTAAAGGCAATGGCGTCCAGCCCTTCCAGCGCCGCGGCGTACGCGCCTACATATTTCTTCACCGAATAGCAGAACAGATCGAAGGTCTCGCTTGCCTTGGCGTCGCCACCCTCGGCGGCCTTCACGATGTCTCGGATATCCCCACCCTCAACGCCAGACAGCCCCGCCAACCCTCCGTCGTCAAGCAAACGGCGGAGAAGCTCGTCCATACTCAAATTCAGCTTCTTCTGGAGATAGAACACGGCAAAGGGATCGAGTTCCCCGTGGCGAGTGGCGTTCTCCAGGCCGGATTGAGGGGAGAATCCCATCGAACAATCAATGCTCACTCCGCCTTTGATGGCGCAAACCGAGGAACTCCCCCCGAGATGGCAGCTCACTACCCGGAGTTCGGCCTTCGGACGGTCAAGCATTTCCGCGCTGCGCTCGCTCACCCACTCGTGCGATGCGCCGTGAAAACCGTAGCGTAAAATGCCGTACTTCTCGCCCCATTCCTGGGGGATGCCGTAGCGCTTGGCCCATGCGGGGCGGTGAGAGTGAAACTCCGTTTCAAACGCGGCCACGAGCGGCGTATCCGGCATCGCTTCCTGAAAGGCGCGGATCCCATCAAGGTAGATGCGGTTGTGCAGCGGCGCCACCGGGTAGAACTCTTCCATCGCCTGAAGCACGCCGTCGTCCACCACGTACGTTCCACAATAGTCCGGCCCGGCATGCACGGCCTTGAACGCGACAGCGTCCACCGGCGCATCCAGTTTGCGCACTTCCTCCACGGCCGCGCGGTAATCCGTTACGCGCTCGATCTTGCCCTTGGCGATCACCGCCTCGGATGGCATCTCGAGAAGCTGATACTTCACAGACGTGGAGCCCAGATTGGCGATCAAAATGTTCATGCAGTCCTTCCCCGGCATCTTGCGTCTACCCGGCATCCCACAGGATAAGACTCATGAGTATCGCAATTTTGAAAGCCCCGCAAGTGAAATTCCAGCGTGATAATGGAGAAATAGCAATGCCTCGACCCGATTGCCCGCGATGCGGTGGAACTGGATGGATCGTCGAAGAACGCCACGGCCTGGAAGGCGCGAGCCCGTGCGATTGCGCGGAAGCCGTTTCACCGGAAACGCTCTACCAGCGCGCCGGGATACCCCCGCTGTATCGCGAGGCGTCGTTCGATAACTTCGCGACGGTGAGAGGCAACCCTGCATGGGAGCGCGAATTGAGGGATACCCTGTTTCAGGTGAGCCGATTCGCCAAGGATTTGGCCCGCCGACCACGGAACGTTCCCTCGAAGAACCCGCGTGGATTGTTGCTGGTGGGGCCGCCGGGAACGGGCAAGACTCACCTTGCGGTGGCCGTGCTCCGGGATCTCATTGCCGCCGGGTATCAATGCCGCTTTTTTGATTATCAACAGCTTCTCGAGATGATCCGCTCGAGCTTCGATCCACTTTCCGGGGCGTCTTCCAGGGACACGTACGGAACCGCGCTCGAAGTGGAAGTCCTCCTGCTTGACGATCTTGGCAGCCACCGCGTCTCGGATTGGATCGAGGATACGATTACGGGAATCGTCACCTACCGCTGCAATCACCAGAAGCCCACGATTCTGACGACAAATCTGCCGGACCCGGATGCCGGCGATCCGCTTCGTGAGCGCAACCCGCACCTGCCGGGGCAAGCGATGATCCGGACCTCCCTCGCGGACCGGATCGGCTCCCGGGCCCGTTCGCGCCTGTTCGAAATGTGTACCGTGCTGCGCATGCCGGCCGTGCCGGACTTCCGGATTAGCGCCACCCGATGACGTTGTGCTACCAAGCGGCCGCCACGAGCCCGCGACGGAGCGTCGTGAGATGGAGAGACGCCGGGTTCCACTCCCGAGGGGCGTGAATCTTACAGATCTTACAGTTTTGCCGGATTCTTGCATGTGCAAGAAGCCGCGACTGACATATTCGGCGAAGGAACAATACGATTTTCAAAGAACGAAGCGATGCGCTGGGCAGCTTTGAGCGGGGAAGACGGAGATCTCTCACGCAGAACGATTACGCCGATCGCGTGTGGGAAATCGAACCATGGCGGGAGTTGCGCCGGGTTGGAGGCCGCGCAACCCACGGAATCCAGGGAGGTTGTGGGAAGGGAGGAAAAGTAGCAAGATCGGTGATCGCGCGGCGGGGCGAGCGCTTTTGTTCGCGAGATCGTGGGGACGGGTTCGGCCGGATGGAGGAAGGGAAGAGCGGAGAGTCCGCAGTGCGGGATTCGAGCGGGAAGGCCTTGGTCCGAGGTTCTGTGGATTACCGGAATGTGCCATTTTGCGGAACGAAGCCAAAGGGGTTTGCGGGCACTGGGCGGAGGATGGAGATGTGGCGGGCGTGGCCGCGGGGGAGTCGCGCCCGCAAATAGGCGGTCGCTTCGTGGACTCGCTGGCGCGAGGCGGTTTCTTTCTTGCCGTAAGGCCTATTTGTGCGTCCGGTTGATTGTAGCGGCGGCGGGGGCGGATTTGACCTTTGTGGAGGCAGTGCGTCAATGCGGGTGGGCCTCCCCGATGGTGGAAGTGATGGCCTGCGTTGCCGTTCCGTGATTCCGGGGTGGAAGCGAATTTCTCTTCGCTGGCTGTGACTGCGATTCAGACGGCTGCGCGATGTAGGGTAGATCGGAGTGGTCTGGCTCGCATTGGAGGTTAGGGAATCCACTTCGGTGGGCAAGGCATCGGCGGCTTCTGGACCCCCCAGGCGCTGCTCGGAAAGAGGCCTAACGCGGCTGGAATTCCTGCTTGAAGTTGCATAACAATCGTGGAATCAGCGTGTTAGCGTAAAGCCAAAGCGTAGCCTGTCCCTCTTTTTCCTTTTCCTTTCCGAGCGATCGTCTACGACGCAAAGCGCGACCTGGTGCTCATGGTCGCCGGGGAAACAACCGGCCCCGCGCTCGTCTATGCAATGCGATACGCGCCGTAACCCGCGTGGCCGATGCGTTGCCTGGAGACGCCGCTTTCAACGGCGTTCCGGGTAACCTCTCCACGCGGGAACCGCCTATGCGAGAGCCGCGCGGCAAAACTCCACGCACTTCTTCACCTCGGCGACAACGGTAGAACCCGCCGGCGTCTGGTATTCGTACTCGATGCTGCCCGGGAACTTGTAGCCGTGCTTTTTCATGGATTGCAGTATGGCTTTGAGCGGCGTGCCGCCCTCGCCCCACGGCATGTTGGGGCCGCCGCGTGTCCCCGCCGCTGCATCCCCCGTCTTCTCGGGCCCTTTGCGATCCTTGAGATGGAGGCTCGCGATCCGGCTGGCGTACTTCTCCATCACGGGCACGGGCGATTCGCCGGTGAGCGCGTAGTAGTGCCCGACATCGAAATTCAACGCCGTATAGGGAGAAGCCGCAAGCACCTCGTCGAAGTGGGAACTGCCCCCCTGTCCATGCGTGTGGAAGGCGATCCGTAGCTTCCGCTTGGCGGCGTATTCCGCCACGCGATGCAGCAACTCGCCCTTCTCGGGAAGCTCCATCGTGATGTGGTTCGCCCCCAGGGTTTCGGCCACGTTCCAGATGTATTCGTATTCGGCGCCGGACATCGCGAGCGTCGGGGGCAGCTTGAACGCATAAATGGATACGCCCGCATCGTTGTACATCTTGCGGAACGCCTTGTACTTGGACATGGGGACGGAAAGCCGGAACTTCTTGATCTCGGCGGCGGCATTCGCCATCGCGGCCTTCTCGGCATCGGTGGGAGGGCGGCGCGGTCCGCCACGCCTCGGCGTCTCCGGCACCCCCGCGAAACCCTCCGCCACGTTCGACATCAGTTCGATGGCGCTAATCCCGCATCCGGTAATGTAGCCGAGGACGTCTTCCGCCTTCTGCGGCAGTTCGCGGAAACTATAGGTGATCACGCCGACTTGAACGCCGCCGAAGTTGGAATTCGGCTTGGCGGCCAGTAATGACGGCAATGCCGCGGACGCGGCTGCAGCTTTGGCAAAATCCCGGCGTGAATAACGCATCGCATTCCTCCCAAGAGAGCCGTTCGGCCCGCCATCCAGTCTATCGCTTTAGAGGGAACGAACGCGTCAACGCGGGCTTCAATCCCAACCTGCTTCCTCGCGTCCTGTGTTTGCGCCGTTCGCCAGATACGGCGGCAAGAGCGCAGCCCGCGGTTTGGCCGCGCCACGCGCCGGAGCGGTCTCAAGGAACCGAATCTCCGTCGTCTGCTTGTCAAGGGCCTTGCCCCAGTGGTAGCCCAGGATGGCGCCGCCAAGCATGCCGATAAAGAGCCGTGGGTCCTGTTCACCGCCCCCCGCCAAGACACCCAATCCAGCCCCGGCAACATATCCTCCCGCGACGCCAGCCCAGCGCCAGCGCGTCCGCAGCGGGTCCGTGACTACCGCCATTCTCGTGATAGCCGACCGATCCAACCGGCTCTCCCGGCCATGAGGGTACACATCGCCCGGCTTACTCTTCGTTACCGCAATCACGATGCCGGAATCGTCCTGCCCGACGACCGTTCCGTATACTTCCGTGGATCTATCCACCACAATCACGACCGGGCGCGCGCCTACGGTGCTTTTCAGATCGTCCCAGGAGATCGTCAGCGCGTCCGCACCCGCGCAAAGCACCATCGGGCCGATCAGCCGGATGGCCAGAACGAGAAGTACCGAAAGCCGTATCATGGTTTCCTCCTGCGTTCGAGAGTACGCGGGATTCTGGAGCATGGCAACGATTTTTTAGCGATGATTTCGGTGAGAGTGCAGTCTCATGAAGCGTAGCTGGACCGCGCCCAATTCGTGTGACGCCAGATCTGAGGGGGCGCCGCCGGGCCGGCCTCGGTTGCGTGGCTTGGGCTGGCTGGCGCTGGTTTAGCCGGGATGGGTTTTGTCTGGGTTTTTGAAAAATTTCGCGGCGCTTCCGGGACGGTTTGGATGGACGTATCCCGCTGATTCTGTAGGGGGTAGCGGTGGGATTCGGTTGTAAGGGTTTGTAAGGTTTGTCAGGGTTGCCGGATTGCGGTTGTGGGCGGCTTCGACGGCGTCGTGGAACTCCGTTTCGCGATAGCGCCATTGCTCATAGGCGGAGCGGGTGACGCCCACAAGGGCGCAGGCATCGTGGATCGATTCGCCTTGGGCGAGGAAGTGGAGAGAATCCGCTTGGTGGTGTTCGCGGGGTTGCCGCTCGGGATTCCGGGCGAATTCAAGCGGCTTTCGCTTTGTGGTCTTCAAGGGATCTACTTCCTTTCGAGCGGCGGGGCGGTTGATCTGGTTGCCCGGCTTCGCACTCAATGGGATTGTAGGGATGGGAAGTGCGGAAATCGGGGCGGTGACTCGCTAAGCCATTGAGGGCAAGGGAGATGTGGTTTCGCAAGATGCGTGATCGCCTTGGGCGAGAGCGCTGTTTTTGGGTGGTTTTGCGTGGATGAGGGCGTTACGGAGCGTCGCGCCGACAAACGGTCCGACGCGACATGGTCTCGCTCGCGCTCGGCGAGAGTGTTTCAGAGCCTTGGGTTGGCCCTCGGTCAAAAAAGGGACCGTATTACGGAACGAAGCCAATCGCGCAACGGGCAATCGGCGTAAGCCGAGGATGCAGCGGGCGTGGCCGCGCCGGAGTCGAACCCGCAAACGGGCGGGTGCTCCATGGACTCGCTGGCGCAAGGCGGTTTCTTTTTGCCGCAAGGCCTATTTGTGCATCCGTTTGATTGTAGCGGCGGTGGGGGCGGATTTGACCTTTGTGGGGGCAGTGGATCGGTGCGGGTGGGCTTTCCCGATGGTGGAAGTGATGGCCTGCGTTGTAGTTCCGTGATTCCGGGGTGGAAGCGAATTTTTCTTCGCTGGCTGTGATCGCGATTCAGACGGCTGCGCGATGTAGGGTAGATCGGAGTGGTCTGGCTCGCATTGGAGGTTAGGGAATCCACTTTGGCGGGCAAGGGATCGGCGGCTTCTGGACCCCCCAGGCGCTTCTCGGAAAGAGGCCTAACGCGGCTGGAATTCCTGCTTGAAGTTGCGTAACCTACGTGGAATCAGCGCGTTAGCATAAAGTGAAAATGGTGGAGCCTGTCGGAATAAAGAATTCTCGAACCTAGAATCAATAACTTACGGACGATCAGCTCCTCGTAAGTTATTGATTCTTCGTTGCTCCGCGTGTTCATTCCGACAGGCTCGGTGGCTGTCCCTCTTTTTCGGAGATTCAACTCAGAGACCACCTCGGCAATGAAGCGGGCCAAGTGCGATTCCGGCAACCAATCATGGAGGGAAGGAGCCACGAGAAGCGGCTGATCGAGAGTACAGGGCCGAAATCTCCTCATATGTCCATTGGATGCGATCGGCCAGAACAAGGCTGCACGGAAATGTTTGCGCATCAAGAAAGTTGACGTGTTAATCTCCGACAGGCTCACTTCCTGTCCCCGAATTTGTCCCCGAATTCGTGTCGGCTCCCGTAAGCCTATGATGTGGCAGAATATACCTTACAGGTCGAAGTGGAGGAGCGTGGCGAAAGGCGTACATGTGACAGCTGCGAAGGACGCGCTAGGACATTTGATCGTGCGGAACCTCGTCAAATCCTACCAGACGACGGTTGCGCTCGACAACGTGAGCCTCGAAACCGACTCCTCCGAGGTTGTGGCGATCGCTGGTGGAAACGGTGCGGGCAAGAGCACGATGCTCAAAGTCATTTCAGGTACCATTGCGCCTGACTCTGGCTTCGTGGAGTTCGAAGGTTGCAGACTCCAACTTGGGCACGTCAGTGACGCGAGATCGCACGGCATCGCGATGGTCTTCCAGGACGGTGCTCTGTGCGCGGACGCGTCTGTGTTCGAGAATTTGTTCCTTGGGGCAGAGCCGGTGACACCCTTGGGCTTCCTCCGATTGGGTCGAATGCGCCAGTTGGCTATGGAGATGATCGAGCGCTACCAACTGCCCATTCCTCGGTTGGACGCGCAAGTCAAAGACCTCTCAGGGGGGCAACAAAAGGCTGTAGCCCTCGGTCGAGCGCTGCTGTACAAACCGCGACTACTGCTCCTCGATGAACCCACCTCCGCCTTAGGAGTCCGAGAACAGAACACCATTATCACCAACCTATTGACGCTGTCTGAACAAGGGGTCGGCATTCTGCTTTGCACTCACTCGCCGGACGAAATACTCGCTGCGGCGAAGCGGGTAGTAGTGCTTCGACGGGGCAGGTTGATGACAGACGCGTCTGTCGATGGCCTTTCCAGGTCGGATCTTGCGGTAATGATGAGTGGCAACGCATGAGCGCCCTGCTTCGACTCAACTTCGTGACGCTGCCGCTAGCAGTCGCAGCGATCTATGTCGCTGTAATCCTCATGGTGCTGCCGGCATTCCTCAGTCAAGGGAACCTGGTTCTCATCTCGTATTACACCGCGCTCCTAGTACCCTGCGTAATCGGCACGTACCTGTTGATTCTGCTCGGACTTTTCGACCTTTCGTTAGGGGCGAACGCTGCTCTTGCCGCGGTGATATGCGCGAAAGCTATGTCTGCTGGCGTTCCGGTTAGCATCAGTATTCTCTTGGCTGTTGCCGCTGGTGGGCTGGGCGGCATCGCAAGCTGGATACTCGTGGCCGTTCTCCGGATACCAGCCCTGATTGGAACCCTGATTACGATGTCTGCACTGCGTGGATTGGCGTTGCTCGTCACGTCAGGGCGCGTCATAGGGGGAGTGCCTCAGAGCCTCACTGATCGCGTCCTCGGCGGGTCCGGTCATCTGGTCAACCCGATTCTCTTCGCCCTCGTGCTGTTACTTTCCATCGAGTTCTTGAGTCGCCGTCACCGCCTATTCCGGCGACTCTACCACGCGGGCAGCAATCCTGGAGCCGCGGCGAGTAATGGCATCAATGTGACTGGGCTCAAGTGCGTGGCGTTCACTCTGGCCGGTATTGGGGCGGCGACAGTCGGGGTGATGCAGACCGCCAGAACGCAGTCGGCTTCCCCATTAGCCTTTCCCGAACTCGCCCTGGAGTCTATCGCTGCCTGCATCATCGGCGGAATGAGTCTATCCGGTGGCAGGGGAGCCGCAACCGGATGCGTTCTTGGGATGCTGATATTAGTCTCCTCCCGAAACATCGTTGCCCTTGCCGGGGTTGACGTTTACTGGGAAGATCTTGCGATTGCGCTCGTATTGTTCGTAGCTGTCCTTCTTGGCGTCGTACGCAAATGGAGGTCTGCTTGACGTACTGCCCAGTTAACCCCGCCGAAGTCATGAACTCACCGGTATGTCTAGTCAATAGCCCAAGTTCTTGGAATTGGAGGTCCCGCTTATGAAACGCACACTTGCTGTCTCAAGGCTCCTTTACTTTGGTGCCTTGATCACCGTGGGCCTTAGTCTTGTGTCTTGCGCGGAGAAGCCGGCTGCGCCCGCAGGGATCAAGACGCGCCGCTATGCCTTGAATGTCGTCAATAGCTCGATACCGGCGTGGTTGTTCGCCAACGACGTCCTCAAGAAGATGTCGTCCGTCACGCCAGGCCTTCAGACTGAATTTGGTGGGCCGACTGGGGGCGAGGTCGACAAGCAGATCGAACAGATCGACGCGCTAGTAGCGCGTCACGTTAACGGAATCATCTTGTGCCCTGCTGACCCAAAGGCCCTCGCTCCAACGGTGAACCGCGCGCTATCAAGCGGAGTGCCGATTGTGACGATTTTCGGTGATGTTGCAGGCTCCGCGCGCCTCACGTCAATAACCGCAGCCGAGCGTCTCAGCGCCTTTGCACTCGTCGAGAAGGTTGTCCAGGACAAAGGATGGGCGCAAGGGCCTGAAAAGAGTATCCAGATTATGGCGATCATCACGAAACCGGGGTTGACCTTCGCCGAGGAGCGACTGGCAGGTGTCCGTGACGCGGTAGCGAAGTACCGGACGCTGAATCTGGTTCGCGTCGTCAGCAACGAATGGAGCGACAAGAAGGGTGCTGAGCAGGTGGCCGCGACTCTTCAGGCCAATCCGCGACTCCGGGCTGTTTTTGGCCTCGACTCACGTGCCGCAGTTGGCGCAGTAACGGCACTGAGGGAAGCAGGAAAAGCCAAAGGATCTCTCGTTTTGACGGGGTGGGATACAGACGAGGACTTGCTCAAGTCCGTGGCCGAAGGCTGGGTTCACTGCACCTCTGCGCCGAATATGACCTACATGACTCAACTTGGAATCTCGATTCTTGAAGCGTGGAATTTAGGCTATCTCTATCCAGAGTCTCTCAAGGTCAAGGAATTCAACCTCCCCCCCCTTCCTGATCATATTGACGTGGCACAAACCTTAATCGACACCAAGAATGTTAACGCATTCTTCCGTCAAGCCACCCAATGAAAATTCCGGAACTGCACTACGTACTCGCTCTATCACCGACTATGTGGCAATGGCTAACAGAAAACAACAACAGCGCGGCGGTGCAGGGATTGGCCGCCATGTTGAATGTGATCATCACGATTGCGCTTGCATGTTTGACCGGTTGGTATGTTCTGCTAACGCACAAGATGCTCATGATGCAGCAAGGGCAATTCCAGTCGACTATCACTGCACGCGCGAGAGAGTTGACCCAATCACGGCGACGATTGGCCATGCTGATCACCAGGTTCAGCAAGATATTGGACCAGCTGCCGTGGGAAGATCGCGATCTCGAGAAGTTCGCTAGCATGGCGCTCTGGAACGACCGAGACATGGATATGTTTGAAGAAGCCGTTCTCGCGGTCGGGCCTGATTCGGCGGATGTCGCAGGCGAGTTCATAGAAAGCGTGCGCTGGTTGGCTGGCGAGAATCGTCGTTTGCAGGAAAGAGATGAAGCTGCGGCGATCATACAACCGGACGAGTACCGACACAGGTTGATTGCCGCAAAGACTAAACTCGCTGATGTCGCCATGCTGTTGGTTGGTTCCGAGTAGGCAGTGCTGAAGAGTGCAATCGAGGAATTGAATGAGTTCTGAGGCAGATTTTGACTTCCACCCGGTCTTTCCGTATGAGCCGGACGAACAGATTGTAGTTGGCGACATCAGTGAAGCAACTTCCGAATCCATCAGCGTCGAGGTGCTTGCCCACCTTCTGGATTTGGCGCCACTGCAGGTTCTGATCAAGGACAAGAGCGGAAAGTATGTATATCTGAATAGGTCAATTCGGAAAGGGCTCAACGGCGCAGGCCGCGACCCCATTGGCATGAGCGATCAGGAGGCAACTCCTATCGCAGCGCAGGTGGCGGCCTGGAGGGAAGCTGAGGCTGCCTGTATGGCGACGGGCAGAATAAATGAGAACAACGTCGTTTGGACGGACCGGCAGAAGAAGAATCACGTCAATCAGGTCCTGAATGTTCCGTTAAGCAGCAAGGACGATGGCGTGGTTGGTGTTGCTGTAATCGCCACTGACATCACGTATCGGGCCGTGGTAAAAGCGTCTGAAGACTTACTCCAACTACTGCAGCACGATTGGGTGAAGAATCTCCTCAGCGGACTGATCAACCGCATCGACGAAAGTCTGAGAACACCCCAGGGGGCTACCCCTTCGGGGACCTTGGCGGGCTACTCTCTGGAGCAGCTCCGGCTAGTCTTTGAGTTCATGGAATCATATTTGGTCAGCCTACCTTCAATTCTGTCGGGCTACACGCCAGGAAACGGGGACAGGAGAGTAATAATGGATTTTGGCTCCGAGGTGATCGCATACATGCAGAAGCTCGCGCCACTGATCCAGCTCGATGTTACTCTTCGGTTTGAACCTAATCAGACGTTCTTCCTGCGTGCCGATCAAAAATGCCTTCGGGTGATGTGCTACGAGCTCATGCGCAATCACCAGAAGTATGGGGTGGGCGATGTGCTCACCGTCGCGATAAGCGAGATTGGGCATGAATATGTGAAAGTGGCATTTCAAAGCCCAGGAGAAAAGCATCGGATTCCGACAGCGTACGCGCAGATCGGCACGAAGGGACTGCATATGCCAACCTACGATTCCGAGGGCAATGAGAAAGATCCTAAAGGCCTCGGAAGCGGGATGTACTTCTGTCACACCCTGGCGCTTGCCCATAATGATCTAAACGTAAGCGATCCTGAGCGGTATCGGGGTGTTGTGTACGGCGCTGAGTTCGATGAAGGGCTTTACGCAAACGTGTTCTGGTTTAGATTCCCAAAGGTGACCACATGAGAGTACTCATAATTGATGATGAGAAGTTCGCTGCGGAGGGCCTTAAAAACTTTTTGAGTGATCAAGGCATAGAGGCAGACGCAGTTGTTCGCCCGAGCTATATTGATGCCGCTAAAGATGCGTGTACCATACTCAGGGCGATACATAATGAAGATACTGCATATGCGGCGCTGATTCTAGATATTCATTATCAAGATCATTTCATCGGCGGAATCAAGGTGTACGCAAAGTTACTGGCCGAGAACCTTCGCGGCAAGTTTCGCCATTTATTGATATGGACGAAATACTATCCGAGCGGGGGAGTGAAGTCGGACGAGTTTAAGGCTGTTGAGATTTTCCGAGAGTTGAGCTTTGCGCCACCACAGAATGTTCTGCCCAAAGGGACAGCATCCGATCAAAAAAGAATCGTGGAGAGGCTCTCGGAGCTTGCGAAGGAAGTTAACACGCCGGTAGGGACGTATGGTATGTGGCGGTTTCACTAGCCAACCAGGGGAGGCCCCCCGGCTCTGCCGGGGTGGCAGTAGAAGTTTGACATTTGAGGGAGTCCATCGCCGAAACTCTGAATCGTGAGCCGCCAAGCACACGAAAGGAGAAACCGCGATGGACGACTTTGAGAGTCTAAGTCACACGAAGTGGGAGTGCAAGTACCACATCGTGTTCATTCCCAAGTATCGCAGGAAGGTGCTTTACGGACAGTTGAAGAAGCACCTTGGAGAGATCTTCCACAAACTGGCGATGCAAAAGGAAAGCCGAATCGAAGAAGGGCATTTGATGAGCGATCATGTGCACATGATGATCGCAATCCCACCGAAATATGCAGTGTCGCAGGTGGTGGGCTACATCAAGGGCAAGAGCGCGATTCAGCTGGCGCGAAGCTATGGGGAGCGGAAGCGGAACTTTGTCGGGCAGCATTTTTGGGCACGAGGATACTTCGTGTCCACGGTGGGG
>JADLCF010000390.1 GCA_020847315.1 Bryobacterales bacterium
ATGTGGTCGAAGATGTTGCCCCCTTCGGCGGGAATCTGCCGTCCGCCCACCGCCACGGCGCTCACCGGAGGCTGATCTTTCATCGCCCAGGAAACCTTGTCGATGGAGTGGACGGCCTGCTCCACCAGACCGTCTCCGCAGAGGTGGACGAAGTTGTACCAGTTCGCGATTTGCCACTGGACGTCGGAAATGCCGGCCGGCCGCGCGCTGGCGGGGGGCATCGGCTTCACGGGGCTGGTGTAGTAGTTGGCGTAATAGGCGACGACATCGCCGATGGCGCCATTCTTCAGCACCTGGTCAAAGGTCTCCCCGATGTAGTTGCTGTAGCGCCAGCAGAAGCCCGCGATCACATTGAGGCCCTTTTGCTGCGCAATCAGGGATTGCTCAAGCACGCTGCGCACGCCTGGCGCGTCCACGGCCACGGGCTTCTCAACGAACACGTTCTTGCCGGCCTGCACCGCGTATTTGTAGTGATGCGGCCGGAAGCCCGGCGGCGTTGCCAGCAGCACCACGTCCACGCCGCTATCGATCACCTTCTGGTAGGCATCCAGCCCGAGGAACTTCTTGCTGTCTTCGACCTTCACTTTCTCCGCGGCCCGATCTTTCATGACCCGGTTAAGAGAGTTGAGGGCTCTCTCGATGCGGGCTGGATCGACGTCCGCCACGGCGGTAAGCACGGAATAGTCGTCCGCGCGCAGAGCCTGGGATGCCGCTCCGGTGCCCCGTCCCCCGCAGCCCACCAGGCCCACCTTGATGCTCTTGCCGATATCGGCCGCTCGGAGGATTGCCGGAAAACCCGCCACGGCCGCCCCCGCGATTCCCGCCTTCAACACATCCCTCCGCTGCGCGCCGCTCCCGCCGCCCGCAGCGCCGCGGCCATTCGTTTCGATTGGTCTGGCTGCTTCGTGACTTTCCATTGTGAAATCCTCCTTCGATCTATCTGAGCGCTTTCCCGTATAGAGTGTATCGAATTCAGCGAAACATTCCGGATGGGGGTAGCGCCGCCACAAGGCGGGGCGGAACGGAGAATGATCCGTTTTCTTCCGGATCTCGCCTATTTATACAGAAGCCGCTTGTCGGCGATCTGGGTACGGCAATGATCAATCGAAGAGCGTCCGTGGAACTCATGGGGTGGATGCTGGTGATTCTGGGAGCGGTGTCGGCCGTCATGGCGGGACGCCAGGTGGCGGGGCTGTTCTCCGCCGGAGAGGGCTGGCTCCCGGTGTCCGCCACCGTGTTGAGCGCCCGCGTGTCCTTGAGCGGCGACGTGGCGGGGATTGCCCAGCATCGGCCGGTTGGCCGGCATGTGCACTCCTACCGCGAGCATCACGTTTATCAGGAAGTGGTTTACTTCGTGGATGGCAAACGCTATTCCGCCGCGCTTGATCGCGGCGAGTTCAATAGCCGGGCCGCTGCGCTCTCCGCCCTGACGCAAATGGAGGCGCCGGGCGCGGAAATCTCCGTTTGGGCTAACGTGAACGACCCCGCGCAAGTGGTGATGCAACCGGTCCAGCGGGAAGCGGGCGTCGGCGCGATCGCGGTCTTCGCGCTGCTTGGCCTGTTCGCGTTTCCGTTTGGCGTCTCGATTGTCCGCTCGTCTTCGAACACCGCGGGAGCGCCCGCCGCCAGTCCCGCCGGGCTGCACTCCCGGCCGATCACGATCCACTAACGGGTTGGAACTTGGCGCTTCGAGCCTACGGATAACTCCGGAGGCGACATTCGAGCAGCCGGGCGCTCACCCGCCGCAGGCATTTCCTATCGGAGCGTGGCTGCCTCGCTGTCTTCACTCGTTTCCCGCTGCACATGAAGGTGCTGCGCCTCGCAGGATGGGGCGCGGGGCGCCGTCGATGCGGGCAAATGGGAATGCCACCAAGCCCGCGCTTCTCTGCGCCGCCATGTGTGCGCATCGGAGCATTGCGCAAGCAAGACGGAAAGCTCTTCCGCATTCCGGGGCCGCCGCGCCGGGTCCTTCTCCAGACATTGGAGAACGACGGCTTCGAGATCGGCGGGCACGGGATTCTCCGTCCGTTGGGAAGGGGGAACGGGCGCTTCGGTGACATGCTTCAGAATCGTGGCGACCGCCGTTGCGCCTTCGAATACCGTCTGCCCGGTCAGTAGCCAGTAAGCGACGCAGCCGAGCGAGTAAATGTCGCTTCGCGCATCGATTTCTTTCGACCCGCGCGCGGCTTCCGGCGCCAGATACGCGGGCGTGCCCGTGGTTGTGCCTTCCTGCGTCAAACTTTGGTCGATTCCAGGACCCACGTGCTTCACCAGCCCAAAATCCAGCACTTTCACGAAATCAAAGTTGCGCCCCAGCCGGCAGATGAAAATGTTCTTCGGTTTGATGTCCCGGTGGACAAGGCCCAGATCGTGCGCTTCGCTCAGGGAATCGCAAACCTGCAGGACGAAATAAATGGCGCGCGCCGCCGGCACGGGGCCGAAGCGCTTTACCAGCGAATCGAGGTCCATGCCGTCCAGCAGCTCCATCACGTAGTAAAACCGCCCGTCCTGTGTGACGCCGAAATCGTAAATTTCCACGCTGTGCGGGCTGCGTAGGGCGGCGGTTGCCTGGGCTTCTCTTTCAAAGCGCGCCATCGCGGTTTGCGAATTCGCCGAGCCGTTGCTCGCCACGCCGATCACTTCCGGCCGAATCAGCTTGATCGCCGAACAGCGCGAAAGCATGCGGTGCTCAGCTCGCCAGACTTCCCCCATCCCTCCGGAACCGATCCGGTCCGTCAGCTTATAGCTGCCGATCTGCCGGGCGCTCTCCAGGCTGCGCCCAAGAGCGTAGAATCTCGTCGAAAGAATGGCCGTGATGATCGCGGTGACATAAACCGGCACGAAGCGAGCGAACCAGGAACTGGCGTCCAGGCTCTCCACCCAGCCCAGTCGCATGCTAATGACGTAGACGAGCGGCGCCATCGTGGCCGTAATCAACGAGATGGGGAACGCCACGCGCGCTTTGGCGGGGATTGAGAAACCGAAGATGACAATCCAAGGCAGTAGCAATGCGTAATCGTGGTCCGAGCCACCAGGTTGATAACGCGCGGCAGAGAGGCGCAACATTTCGAGTGCGAATGCCCCGAGATACTGGAAGAGAATCCCGCCCCGCAGAACTGCAAAGGCTGGCACTCTCGGCGTGCTGGCGAGAAGCGCAAGCAGTAAGCCACCGAGTATCAGAACGGCAACGGATCCCTTGATGGCAATGGACTCCATCTCCGTAGCTGGGCCGATCGGATTCACCAAGCCCACGAGTGTCAGGAAGAAAACCGACACCGCTACCGATATCCAACCGATCCAGCGCAAACGGGCAAGCGCATCCCGCACCATCGATGGCGTGAGGTTGAAGCAGGCGCTGATCGTACTGGGCGTGGAATCTGACCGAACCCGAACGCGCTGCGCGGATTCAGCCGAACCGGCATTGGCCATGCAACACCAGTCTAACGGCTTTTCTCCCCGAATTCGTCCGCGGAATCGTGGAGGCTCACATCCACGTGGAACCCGGTTCTCCCTGTTGGAGGCTGCGTTGGCGTCATGGACATCAGACTACAATGGGTGAGTAGTACCCTTCTTGCGAACGGGAAGATCATCCGCCGCGATGGCGGAGATTGCATCCTTGCTTTTGGCATGGGTGGTGGAGAGATCCGGTTGATACTCCTTCACGAGGGAACTCAGGTCGCATGCTCTATCTTCTGCTGAGTGACATCCACGCCAACCTTGAAGCGCTCGAAGCCGTCCTTGCCGATGTAAGCCGCCGTTACCCCGCGGTGGACCGGGTTCTCTGCCTGGGAGACCTGGTGGGCTACGGCGCGGACCCGGAACTGGCCGCGGACCGGATCAAGGCTATCTCGAATGTGGTGATTCGGGGCAATCACGACAAGGCGGTGGCCCTCGGCGAGAATCTCGATTGGTTCAATCCCGCAGCCCGCGACGCCACCTACTGGACGCTTCGCCAATTGCACACGGAAACCCTCGATTATTTGCGTAACCTCGCGAAGGGCCCGGTCGCGGTGAACGGCTTCCAAATTTGTCATGGCTCGCCGCTCGACGAGGATGAGTACATCATCACCCGGGGCGACGCGGAGCATTTGGACGGCCGCCTGGAAGCCGGGCTTATCTTCTTCGGACACACGCACTTGCAGGGTGGCTTCCGCATCCTTCGGGGACAGGTGATGGTGATCCCGCATCCCACGCCCCACGACACAGAATCGGTCCCGATCGAAGAGGATTCCTATTACCTGCTGAACCCGGGCAGTGTCGGCCAGCCGCGAGATGAAGACCCGCGCGCGGCGTATGCCGTCTATGACAGCGGCTCCAAACTCTACACGATGCACCGGGTGGAGTACGATATCGCCTCCGCGCAGCGCAAGATCCTCGACGCGGGCCTCCCCGAGAAGCTCGCCTTCCGCCTTTCCATTGGCCGTTAACTTGACCGAGATTTACGGGATTGAGGTCTGGCTCGCGAGGCCTGGTGAATCTGCACGTTATGGTCTTGATTCGACCAGAAGATTCTCCGGCCATGAAGCCCAAACGGACTGAAGCCCCGGGCTGGGACCCGGGGCTTCTCAGAGGGGCTATGCAGTGGGCTGGGTCCCACTGCTGGGGATGTATTCAGTCAAGGATGACTTACTGTTGATCTCATCCTAGCATTGCGGAGTTAGGGATCGCAATGCCCTTTGCGAAAAAAAATGCAAAATAATTCGCTTTCTCCGGATTTTTGCATCCGTCAATCGATTTTCAACGGTTTACGCGGGTGGAAAGCGGGTCTGCCGTGGAATCGGCCGGCGCTTTGCTAACATGGCAGGTTTGAGGAGCGCCCAACGTGGTTCTTTCCGACGTCGATATCAAGAAGTACATTGCAAGCGGAAAAATCCAGTTTGTCCCCGCGCTGCAGAGTGACCAGTTTGGCAGTTGCTCCGTGGACCTACGCCTCGGGAATGAGTTCAACGTGTTCGAATACCAGCGGTATCCGTTCGTGGATTTGCGGAACCCCGCCGGGTATCAAGACCTGATGCGCAAGGTGATCGTGCCTGACGGCGAACCCTTCGTGTTGCAGCCGAGTGACTTCGTTCTCGCGATCACGCAGGAGGAAATGAGCTTGGCGGACGACGTGCTGGGCCGGCTGGAGGGGCGTTCGAGCCTGGGGCGGCTGGGAATCATCGTCCACGGTACAGCGGGGCTATTCGATCCGGGCTGGACCGGGAAGGCTACGCTCGAGTTGAGCAACCTCAGCCGCCTGCCGGTGGCGCTCTACCCCGGCATGCGCATCTGCTCCTTTACGTTTGAGCAGTTGTCCTCGCCTTCGTCGAACCCTTACCGGTCAAAGCCGGGCAACAAGTACGCAGGGCAGCAAAGCCCCATCGGGAGCCAACTGAGCAATGAGGTGAGTAAGCTTCGATAGTGCGGCCCGGCGTCGGGCTAATTTCGGCCCGACGAACCGAATCCACCCGTGCCCCGCAGGCTTTCGGCCGGTTCCGCCTCTTCCCATTCCACAGCCTCATAGCGCGCCAGCACGAGTTGCGCGATGCGATCTCCCACGGCAATGGAGAAATCCTCCCGGCCCAGGTTGAGGAGAATCACCTTCACCTCGCCCCGGTAGCCGGGGTCGATCGTGCCCGGCGAGTTGGGAATAGTTATGGCGTGCTTCAGCGCGAGGCCGCTACGTGGACGAACCTGCCCTTCGCAACCCGGAGGAATCTCGAGAACCAGCCCCGTGGCCACGGCATGGGGCACGCCGGGCCGCAGCACAGTTTCTTCCACGGATCGCAGATCGAGGCCGGCATCCTCGTCCGGCCCATGCGCATAGTGCGGCAGCACTGCATGCTCATGAATCCTCTTCACCTTCACTTTCATTCGTCGCGCGTCCTTCCCGCTTGGCAAGCAACTCATCAGCATAGCGCGCCTTCCCGGCCAAGCGGCCCTCATCGTGGTTCGAAGCCGCTTGTCATACGATGAAACAGAGGACGTGACTGCGCTCCAGGATCCTGCCGCCGATGAAGACCGCTGCCCCATTGCTCCCGATGACGCGCTTGCTCTTCGCTTGCTCCCTTCTATGCTTCTTCGCGGCCGGGCAGCCGATCCGCGTGGGCACGATTTTTACCCGCTACACACCCACCGGTGAGATCTTCCCGCAAGACCGCGTCTCCGCTCCGCTCGAAGCGCTTTCGCCGCCCCTCGTGCGCGGCGTGTGGAACTCCTTCCGCATCATCGTGGACGTGGAACCGGGGACCGTCTTCCGCCTCTTCCTGGCCCAGAACCCCGAGGATGCGATGCAGACGCGCGTATTCCGGGAGGCTGTCTCCAAGGGTCCGCGAGGTTGGGAAGTGGAGCGCCGGGTATTTACGCCGCTGCCGTTCCGCAGCAGTTCCCTCCCCGATGCGGAACGCGCTCCGGACCGCACGACGTACACCTTCTGGCTGGATGTGCGCCCCCCGCATGACTACCCTTCAGAACGGCTCAAGCTGGAAGCGCAAGTCCTCATCCAGGGCCAGTGGTTTCTTCATCCGATGGAGATTCGCGTTGTGGATCTTTCGCTGCCTGTGCCCCCGCCGGGCCAGGCGGAGCTTCCACTTGGCACGCTTGGCGAGCGCACGGCGGATCTCCCTTTCCAGGACGTGGTGCGGAGCTTTGTCTGCGCCGCGCCGGGCGCTCAAGGCGCCACCATTCGCGTGGGGGAGGGCGGCGCGGGAACGCTTGAGGCTCACGCGGCGCGCACATTCGATTTTGTGTTGGACGCTCTCGCGCGGGGAGATGGCCGGGCCGCGGTTCGCGAGGTGTTCGCGAACTTTCTTGGCTACCAGGATCCGCAAATCTGGTGCCGCAAGCCGGTCTACCCGGTCGCCACCTATGGAAGTGAGTGGCCCGCCGTTCTGGAGAACCGGTTGTTGCGGCTGCGGGGCAACCCTTACTGAGTGTAGCTATGCCAGCGGTTCCGCTGTGAACTCCAGCAGCGGTTCGAGCAGCATCGACGCCCGCAACACGAACTCGTCCTCCGCAAAGGCGCCCACCAGTTGCACGGCGACCGGCATTCCTTGCCCGTCCGTTCCGCAGGGGAGCGTCATCGCGGGCAGCCCCAGGAAATTGAACGAACGAAGGTAGCGGGAGATCGCCGAGCGCGCATCGACGCGATCTCCCCCAAGATCGGCAAACGGATCGTCGATCAAGGGCGCCACCACCGGCGACGCCGGCGTCAGGAGAAGGTCGCACTCCTCGAAGAGGCTTTCCATCTCCTGCATCCACCGGGCGCGCAGCCGTTGCGCATGGTGATAATCCACGGCGGAAATGAGCAGCCCTTGCTCGAAGCGCCCCCGCACATCGGCGCCGATCTCCGCCTCCCCGGTGAGCGCCCACTCGAAAATCGCCGCAGCTTCGGATAGCAGGGTGACGGACGCCGCGTGGTTCAAGGCATTCAGTTCTGGAAAGGGGACTTCCTCCACCCGCGCTCCCGCCCTTCCGAGCCGCTCCGCCACTCTGGCCACCTGCTTGCGGACGCCCGGTTCCATGGCATCTTCGAAGAAGCGTGCGGGCAAACCGACGCGCAGCTGGTCAAGCCTGGGGGCGGCTCGAAATTGAGGCCGAAAAAGGAGCGTCGCATCGTCCAATGGGTCCGGTCCGGCGATGGCTTCATGAATCGCCAGGCACTGCGCCGCCGACTTGGCCATGGGGCCGACGGTATCGAGCGTGTAGCTCAGCGGCACGACGCCGTGCCGGCTCACCGCGCCGAAACTCGGCTTGAAACCGGCAATGCCGCACATCGCGGCGGGACAGCGGATGGAACCCCCGGTGTCGCTTCCCAATGCCGCTGGGACGAGGCCCGCCGCCACCGCGGCGGCAGATCCTCCGCTCGATCCCCCGCAGATCCTCCGCGGATCCCATGGATTCCGCACTGCGCCCAGATGCGGATTGATGGAGGTCATGCCGAAGGCCAATTCATGCATCACGGTTTGGCCGAGCATCACTGCGCCGGCGTGCCGGAGGCGGGCAATTACGGTGGCGTCGGTTTGGGAAGTGTCGTCCTTGAGCACCAGCGAAGAGGCGGTACGCGGCCAGCCCGCGACGCCGATATTGTCTTTCACGGCGATGGGCACGCCATGCAATGGCCCACGCGGGATGCCTACGCTCCGGGAAATATCGGCCCGCGCCGCCTCTGCCATCGCCTCCTTGGCATGCACCCCGGAGAATGCGTTCCAAACCGCGTTCTCCGCATCCACCCTGGCCAGAAGGTGGGCGCACAACTCCGCGGATGTCCGATCGCGCAGGGCGGCTTGGAACGCATTGCGAGTGGCGGCGGGCCACCCCAGCCGGACATCCTCGCTTTCCACTTGCGCTTCCAGGGATCGGCGCGCCGTGAGAGCGGAAGCGGGGGGCAGCGACAAGCGCGGCAGTTTCGAAACTTCCGTGCGGACCCTCTCCAGCATCGGGAGGAGAGACTGGTGCAAATCGTGCAACCGCCCGGAATCCAGGCGGCGAAGCGCGGGGTGATCCGAAGCGTACAGCGAGGGGTCCCTGGGCGAGCTCTCCGGCATCGCCCCATCCTAGCAGAACGCCCTTTCTCTGCTATAATTCAAAGCTGGCGGCCAGATAGCTCAGTTGGTAGAGCGCAGCCCTGAAAAGGCTGGCGTCGGCGGTTCGAATCCGTCTCTGGCCACCATCTCTCCCGCCTCAGGCTCTCTTCAGCACCCTATTTTACGTAGCTGTCAAAGACCCGCACTTTTTCCCAGTTCGTGTTGTTTTCATCGATAAACTTCTGGTGTTGGGCGTCTTTCTGATAGGCGCTCTGGTCCGCTGCAGTCTTGAAGACGATGTGGAGCGACACATCGAACGCGAGGTCATTGACGTCCCGTTGGGATTCCGGAGCACGCTTGCCCGCGTAAAACGAGACCACGCCTTTCTGATTTTTCAGATATTTGTGGCAGGCCGCTATCAGCTTGTCTTGCGCCGCGGGCGACTTGTCTTTCAACGTGAAATAGACGTTGTGCGCAAACACCGTTCCGGGGTCGGCCGCGGACAGCGCCGTAGGCGCGATCAGCGCGCATAGAGTGGCGAAGGCAACAAAGAGAGTCTGCTTCATGACCACTCATCATGCCACAGCGCACCCAACCCGCTGCGGCATGCCAGTGAGAGAGGGAAACGGACCGCGCTCTTACCGTACAAAAATTGTACAGCCGTGGCAGGAAACGTATCCATGGTGTAGCGCGGCTTGCCCCCTGACACGCAATTTTGGCGAAATCCGGGGGTCTTCGTGATGGCAGCTCAGTTGCATAGCAACGGGCATGTCAGTCCAATACACCCCAAACCCACCCGATTCCCTCTTGGCCGCCTATATCGAGGCAACCAAGAGCCATGGCGCATCCGACGAGTTCCTGGCGGCGATGTTGAGCCGCCGGGGCTGGCCGGCAGACGATGTCTACGCCGCGCTGGGCGATTATTGGGCGCGGCTCAGCGGCGTGCCCGTCCCCCGGCGAAGCGCCTCCTCGGAAGCGTCTCGCGATGCCTTCC
>JADLCF010000391.1 GCA_020847315.1 Bryobacterales bacterium
TACGGCGAATACCATTGGGAGACCGGAGATCCGCCGCCATTCTTCGCCCAGGTCGAGGACGCGGTAGGGCAGCGCCGCCGGGTCAATGTGCAGGGCGGCATCTCCAATGACGAGCGCCGCATCGGCGCCGGAGAGCATTTCGGACAGCGAAGGGGGCCGCGATTCCACCGATACCCGGACGCCGAAGCGTTCCCGGAGCACCACCTGCGCCAGAACGACGGAGGTTCGCGAATTGCAATCGGCGGCGAGCGTGCGCACCTGCTCCCAGGGTACGCGGCTGACGAGCAGGATGCTCCGCACGGGGCCATCCGAGGAGATGCACGTGCCGGGAACGAGGGGCAGCGCTTGCCGGGCCATCTCCGCCACCGGAACCAGGCCCAGATCCGCCGACCCCATCCGAAGACGTTCGGCGCAATCGGCCGGAGAGGCGAACGAAAGCGCGAGGCGGCCCTGCGCTTGGCCCTGGCGCAGGCCCCAAACCAAGGGCAGCGTATTCAGATAATGCACCGCGCAAAGGCGGGGCACCAGCGTAGACGAGGACAAAGGTTGTGAAATAGGCTGCAAATCTGATCGTAGCATCCGGGTTCGATTGGCACAGGCGCCGCCTCCTGTCCGTCCGGTGTGTTGATTGCTGCCCGAATGCTCGATGCGAATCGAAATCTTGACAACAAAGGCGCTACACAGCTACGCTATATAGCAGAAAGGGTAAACGCAAATGCGGAACAAAACACGCGTCTTCATGAGCGGGCGTAGCCAACACGTGACGATTCCGGTGGCCTTCCGCTTTCGTTCTTCCGTCGTCTCGATCCGCCGCGATAGTCAAACCGGCGATGTCATCCTTTCGGAAATTCCTCCGTTGGCGGGCGTCTTTGCCGCTCTCGATTCCGCCCCGTTGCCCGCCGATTTCCTAGCGGAAGCCAGCCGCGACTCAAGGCCGGCGACAGATCGTCCTGCGCTCGAACAGCTACTGACTGAGGAGAGGCCAGACGACAGGGCCGGGAGATGAGCGGCACGCTCTATCTGCTCGACACGAACATGTTCAGCTACATTGCCAAGGGCAACTCTCACGCCGCGCGACGTGAGTGGCTCCGATTGTCCAGGGATGCGGAAGCCACCGTGTGCATTTCCATCGTCACGGAAGCGGAAGTCCGTTACGGCATGGCGAAGCACCAGATTTCGCGAGAACGCGCGGATGCGATCGAGGGCTTGCTGGCCAACCTGCAGATTCTTACCTGGGGTTCGGAGGAAGCGGCAGCCTACGCCCGGGCCCGATCTCAACTCGAAGCGAGAGGCGTGACGCCCTCCGCCATGGACTTGCTCATCGCCGCGCAGGCCATTGCCGCCGGCGCCGTTCTCGTGACGCGCGACAAGCTACTTGAGCAGGTCTCGGAGCTTCGCGGGTTCGCTAACTGGGCAACCGATCTATAGGGCATCGCTCCGCGGTGGTTCATCTCACCTTTTCAGGAACGAGGATTTCTTTTAGAACGCGGCCTTCCACGTTCTTCATCTCGAGGCCGAGGAGAGCGGCGATGGTGGGGCCCAAATCCAGGCTGGACATCCGATCCAGGGTAGCGCCCGCGCGGATGCCGTAGCCGGACGCGATGAAGGTGACGCTCATGTCCGGATCGGAAGCGGCGTAACCGTGGTTGCCGGGATAGGTTCCCGTAACGCCGTCAATTTCCGGGCCCTCCGGCCGGCCGTTGAACGCATAGCCGTCTTTCGCCAGCAAGAAAAGATCTCCCATGCGGGCGTTCGTTTCCGGATTGGGTAGGCCCCATTCGCGGAAGTCCGCGGGAAGCACTACGCGGTCCACCCCTTCGGTGGCGCGAAAGACTTCGGCCAAGCGAGGAATCAACTCCGCCTTCCTTGCCGGATTCGCGATGTAAAGCATCGCACTGCCGCCAGAGCTCGTCGCGTAGACATCTCCCGCAATCTTCGCGTTCTCAAGCGAAAGCAAGCCGAGACGGTGAAGGATCGCGTTCGGCCTCACCACTTGCTTCGCGGTCTTGAAGCCGTGGTCAGAGACCACGAGGATGGTGGCGCGATTCGATAGCCCGGCGGCCTTCAGCGCGTCCACGATCTTCGCGACACACTCATCGGCATAGGCATAGGCCGTCTTGCTCGCATAGGTGCGCGGGCCATGGGCGTGATTATTGGCATCGACGTTGAGCAGGTGAAACAGCAGGAGATTGGGCTTGTGGCGCTCGAGAATGTGGACGGCGGCTTCCGTCCAATAGCGATCCCGCCCGACGGGGCTGATTTTCGAGAACTCCCGCGCGTCGGTTTCGGAGAGGATCCCGGCCGCCGCCATCTCTTTCTCGATCACGCCCGCGGGATCCGGAATTTCCGGGAAACGCCAGGTAATCGTCTTCGCCTGGTGGATGGCCACCCAATCCACTTCCGCCGTGGTGAAGCCCGCGCCATACGCCAGATCGTACACCGTTGGGGCCTGAACCAGTTCTTCCTTGGGCACCCATTGCTTGACCACAACCGGCGCTCTCTCTCCACCGCGAACGGGGAGGCCGTTGTAGAGCACTCCGTGCCGCGCCGGAGGGACGCCGGTGACCATGGAGGTGTGCGAGGGCCAAGTCATCGTCGGATTCGTGGTAGTTGCTGTCTCCGCGCGCACCCCCTGGCTCGCGAGCTTCCACAGGTTCGGCACGGAGAGCCGGGGATCCTGCCATTCCCAGCCGGGAAACCCGTCAATGCTGATGACGACGACCACGCGATCCTTGGGAGGAACGTATCCGTCAGCGGCTCGCGATGCGTGGGGGAAAATGGCTGCTGCAAACAGCAACGCCGCGGCACACGGGAGAATCTCCCTGCGATTGATCCTCATTTCCACGCCACTCCTCGATTTCCTTAGCTGGGTTCGATCTTAGATTATCCAACCAAGGCAGCGCTTGCATCTGGGGCTGGCGCACCCAGGACGAGGCCGGCACGCTTCGTCCGCGTCCAGGCCCGTTGACAGCGGCACGTGCGGGATTAACGGACTCGTATTCGATCATGAGAACATATTATGGTCATCCACGCATGGCCGGAACGCGGTGGGGGCGGCGCAACAGCAACCGAGATTAGTGTGAACCCATGCGCCGAACCCCGCTCCATCAGATGGCCACCGCATCGTTATAATATTTACACTCACTGAAGAAAGGGACCGAAAGGACCACCTCCGTATGCGAAAAATACTGCTTCAAGTAGCGGCATTGCTGCTGCTGGCGCTGGGCGCGATTGCCCAAACGGCGCAAATCACGGGACGGGTCGTGGACAGCTCCGACGCTGTCATGCCGAACGTAACCGTGGAAGTCACGAATGAAGGCACCGGAA
>JADLCF010000392.1 GCA_020847315.1 Bryobacterales bacterium
AGCCCGCGAGGGGCAGCAGCGCGGCGGCGGAAGCCAGGAGGCTTCGCCGGGTCGTCGCGAAAGTCCGCATGGTAGATCCTCCATCGGCAGAATTCTCTGTGTACCGGCATTATGTAACAACGCCGCGAGAAATTCATCCCTATTCGGATAACAAACTCCGCAATACGCGGCCTGCGCGGCGAAAGGGGCCTAGCGCGCCGCTGGGGAAGCCGCGAAGTAGGCAAGCAGGCGCTTGGCCGTCGCGCGCCCGGCCACCTGTATCAGGTCGCTCTCCGTGGCGTTGCGCACCCGTTCCACGCTGCCATAGTGGGCGAGCAACTTGGCCGCCGTCTTCGCGCCGATGCCCGGAATCTCGCTGAGTTCGGT
The DNA here is from genome assembly GCA_020847315.1 of Bryobacterales bacterium. Classification (GTDB taxonomy): domain Bacteria; phylum Acidobacteriota; class Terriglobia; order Bryobacterales; family Bryobacteraceae; genus JACTMJ01. Next base: position 367 of record JADLCF010000392.1, read on the forward strand.
CGTCAGCCTCGCATTCTGCCGCCGCGCCCGGTGGAAGGTGACGGCAAACCGGTGCGCTTCGTCGCGGACGGTCTGCACGAGGTGCAGCACGGGGTGGAAACGGTCGAGGTGGACGGGTTCAGATTCCTGCCCAAGCACGTAGATGATCTCTTCCCGTTTGGCGATCGAAGCCAGCGGCTGGTTGATAATGCCCAACTTTTCGAGAGCATCGGCTGCGGCATGGAGTTGCCCCAACCCGCCGTCTATCAGGATCAACCCCGGCAGCGGTTTTCCTTCGTCGAGCAGGCGGCGGTAGCGCCGCGTCACCACTTCATGCATGCTGGCAAAATCGTCGTTCCCGGCCACGGTCTGGATGATGAACTTCCGGTAGTCCGCTTTCTTCATCCGCCCGTCTTCCCATACCACCATGCTGGCCACCTTATCCGTGCCCTGGATGTGGGAGATATCGAAGCACTCGATGCGATGGGGCGATTCTTCCAGGTTCAGAGAATCGCGGAGCGCGTCTTTCATGATGGCTGTTGAGGGCTTGCGAACTCGGAACCGGGCGTCGAAGCTGTGCTTTGCGTTGGTGGTGGCAAGTTCCACCATGGCGCGCTTTTGTCCGCGCTGCGGCGTGTGGATTTCCACCTTCGCGCCACGCTTCTCGCTCAGAAGCTGCTCGAGCGCTTCGCGGTCCTCAAAATCCACCGGCACGTGGATGATGTTGGGGACAAATTGCTGGTCAAGATAAAACTGCTTCAGCAGAGACGAGAAAAACTCGGGCTCTTCGTAGGAATCGCGATCTTCCCAGAAGTATTCGTGCCGGTCCACGATGCGCCCATTGCGAAGATGGAAGACGTTAACGGCCACCAGCGGCGGTTCGGCGTAGGAGGCGAAAATGTCGATATTCTCCCCGCTGGCCGCGGCCATCTTCTGTTTCTGCTCCATCTCCTCCACGGTGGCGATTACGTCGCGCAGACGCGCCGCCTCCTCGAAACGCAGGTCTTCGGCGGCCTCTTCCATGCGTTGGCGAAGATCGCGGAGCAGGTCTTTCGTCTTCCCTTCCAGGAAATGCCGCGCGTCGCGCACGGCCGCCGCGTAGGTCTCGTCGCTCACAAGGCCTTCGACGCAAGGGCCCAGACAGCGGCCGATATGGTATTGGAGGCATGGGCTCGCGTGCTTCCGGGTGAGATCCACCTTGCAGGAAGGGATTTTGAAATAGCGGTTGATGAAATGCACCAGCCGGTAGGCGAGGTTGCCGGGGAAATACGGCCCGAAATAGGAGGCTCCGTCCTTGCGCAACCGCCGCGTCACGTAAACCCGGGGGTATTGTTCGCGCGTCAGTTTAATGTAGGGATACGTCTTGTCGTCGCGAAGGAGAACGTTGAAGCGGGGCTTGAACTGCTTGATGAGGTTGTTCTCAAGCGCGAGGGCTTCCTTCTCGTTGTCGACCAGAATGTATTCGACGTCGGCCGCCTCGGAAACGAGCGTGCCGGTCTTGGCTTCGGCCAGCTTATCCTCGCTGAGGTAGCTACGCACCCGGCTCCGGAGGTTTTTCGCCTTGCCGACATACAATACCGTTCCTGCCGCGTCTTTCCAGAGATACACCCCCGGATGTCCCGGAAATGTGCTGATCTTTTCGGAGAGACTCATGGGAACCGCCGCGCGCCAATCCGGTCCACACCGGGAAACATGCCGCTACAATCAAATTGTGGCACGCTCGCTCCGCCTGATCCTGATTTCGCTTCTCCTGGTGGCCGGCTTGGCGGCGCAGGAGAACGCGCCATTGCCGCCCGAAGAGGACGAATCCTATGCCGCGCCGCGCGAGTATTCCTTCAACCCGCTGCAAGCGCAAAAGGAACTGAAGATCGGCAAGTTCTACTTCAAGAAGGGCAGCTTCAAAGCGGCCGCGCTGCGGGCTCAGGAAGCCCTCAAATGGGACGATTCGCTGCTCGATGCCTATCTGATGCTGGGCGAAGCGCGGGAGCGGATGCGCGATACGGACGGCGCGCGCAAGGCCTATTCCCAGTTTCTGGAACTTGCGGGAGATACGGCGAAAGAACGCAAGGAGATTGAGAAACGCCTGCAGAAGCTCGCCAGGGCTGATGAACCAGCCAAGACCGACGTGCCAGCCAAGGCTAACCCCTAGCCGCTCACGCCGGGTTTCCCGCTCAATCACCGCCCATTCGCCGCGTTAACGTCCGGCTTGCTCAAAAATACTGAGTAGCATCCGGGAGGAAAATACGGCTTGAATGATGCCGGCGACCGGCCCCTTGAATAGCGAAGAGCAGGTGGCAAACGAGAGAAGCACGAAGACGAACGAACCGAAACGAATCATCGCCCGGAAGGTGTCCATTGCGCCGTGCATGCACCCAGTATGGGCTGGAGGCGCGGATAGTACAAGATTGTGCGAGCCCAGGTCCTCCTAGTACTCGCCTCGTTCCAATATGACGGCTTAGCGCGCGTTGCCGGCTTCGACGGGTGCGTCCTCCGCTGCGGAGTAGCGACGGGCCACATAATCGTTCAGAATCTCGATGAACTCCGGCACGATTCCGTCTCCCTTGAGCGTTTTCAGGAGCTTGCCGTCCATATAGACAGGCGCTTTCGGTTCTTCGAAGGTTCCTGGGAGTGAGATGCCAATATCCGCGTGCTTCGATTCCCCCGGCCCGTTGACGATGCAGCCCATCACGGCCACCTTCAACTCCTCTACGCCCTTATACTGCTCTCTCCAGGTTGGCATCTGCTCCCGCAGATATTTTTGGATATCATCTGCCATCTCTTGAAAGAACGTGCTGGTGGTGCGGCCGCATCCGGGGCAGGCGGCCACCTGGGGGGTGAAGCTCCGTAAGCCCAGCGATTGAAGCACTTGCTGGCACACCATCACTTCTTCCGTGCGGTCTCCGTTCGGCATCGGGGTAAGGGAACTGCGAATCGTGTCGCCGATTCCTTCCTGCAACAGGATGGAGAGAGCCGCCGTGGTGGCGACAATCCCCTTCGCGCCTAGGCCCGCTTCCGTGAGCCCGAGGTGAATGGGGTAATCGCAGCGGGCGGCCAGGTTCCGGTTCACATCGATGAGATCCTGCACGGTGCTGACTTTCGCGGAGAGCACGATGTAGTTGTGGGGCAGCCCGTGCCGCTCGGCGGCCTCGGCGGAGCGCAGCGCGCTTTGCACCATCGCCTCCATGGTCACTTCACGCGCGTCCAACGGATTTGGCTGGCCGGCGTTCTCATCCATAAGCCGCGTGAGCAAATCGCTGTCGAGCGAGCCCCAGTTCACGCCGATCCGCACCGGACGGTCATACTCGATCGCCACCTCGATCATCGTGCGGAAATTGTCGTCGTGCTTCTTCCCGATATTTACATTTCCGGGATTGATGCGGTATTTCGCCAGGGCTCGCGCGCATTCGGGATACTTTTTCAATAGCTGATGGCCGTTATAGTGGAAATCTCCAACGATAGGCGTTTCGAAGCCGAACGCGCGGATCGCATCCACCACCTTCGGCACCGCCTTCGCGGCCTCATCGTTGTTCACGGTGATCCGCACAATCTCGGAGCCGGCCCGTGCCAACTCCATGATTTGATTGGCCGTGGCGGAGGTGTCCGCCGTGTCCGTGTTCGTCATGGATTGCACCACAACGGGGTTCGCGCCCCCCACCAGGACTCCTCCGATATTGCAGGCAACCGACTTCCGCCGAGACTTTGCGGCCATTCGACCTCCGAAACCATCTATTTTAACAGCGGGTTCGCGCGGGCTCATTCATCCCGCGTGGAAACCACGGCTTACGGCCGGCGATGCGAGCCTTGGCAACGCCCTCAGGCATCGCCACGCGCGACGCGGGAACCCCGGATTGGGCTCCCGAGTATAATAGATGAGGAGCAACTCCCTGGTGATCCGAACCTTTTTCCGTCTATTCACCCACATCCAACTTTTGCCCGTTCTCGAAAGTGGCGAGGAGACTCTCGTCGGCGGGCAAGCCGTGATGGAGGGGGTGATGATGCGCGCGCCGCACAGTTATTGCGTGGCGGTGCGAAAACAAAGCGGTGAAATCCTCACCATGGAAACGCCTCTGCCGCGGCTGAGCGAGAAATACCCCATCCTGGGGAAGCCCGTCTTGCGCGGCGTCGCCACGCTGGGCCATGCGATGTCCCTGGGAATCAAGGCGCTCAAGTTTTCCGCCGATGTCGCGCTGCATGAAGAGGCGGAGAAGGAAGCCGCGCGCAAGGGCGAAGTGTTCAAGGAAAGCGGCAAACATCCCGCGGGCACGGTTCCCGGCTGGCTGATGGCCGCGAATCTGGTCTTTTCGCTGGTATTCTTTCTCTTCCTCTATAAGTTTGTGCCTCTCCTGCTGACGGAGTGGCTCGCCAGGTACGCGCCCGTCGTCGAGAACCAGATTCTGTTCAACGCGATTGACGGCGTCATCCGCCTGTTGATCTTCTGCGGCTTCCTGTTTGCGATTTCCCGCACACCGGATATCCGCCGTGTGTTCGAATTTCACGGCGCGGAGCACAAGGTGGTGTTCAATTTCGAAAGTGGAGAGCCGGTGAACGTGGAGAACGCGCGCCGTTTCACGACGTTTCACCCGCGCTGCGGCACCAGCTTTCTGCTCGTGGTGATGCTCGTATCGATCGTGGTATACACCTTGTTCCCGGTCCACGGGTTTCTGGCGAAATTCCTCCTGCGGCTGGCCACGCTGCCGCTCATTGCCGGGCTAAGTTATGAATTGATCCGCTTTTCCGCCAAGCACCAGGAAAGCCTGCTGGCCTTGATGGTGGCGCCGGGGCTGTGGCTCCAGCGCATCACCACGCAGCCGCCCTCCGACGACCAGACCGAGGTCGCCATCCATGCGCTTGACCGGGCGATGGCCCTTGAAGTGGAGCAGGGCGGCCAGGCGGTGATCGCCTGATAGGCGATCCTAATCTTTCCAGTACATGCAATACGCACAAAAACTCGCCGAACTCGAAGCGAGCTTCGATGATCTTTCCGTCCAGATGAGCGACCCCGCCCTGATCGGGGATCAGGCGGAGTACACCAAAGTGGCCAAGCGGCACCGCGACCTCGAAGAAGTGGTCACCAAGTACCGCGAGTGGAAGCAGGTGGAAGGGAACCTCCTGCAGGCGCGCCAGATGATGACCGAAGGCGATGCGGATATTCACGAAATGGCCGCCGAGGAGGTCAGCGAACTCGAACCGCGCCTCGAAGAGATCGAGGGCGAACTCAAGCTGCTGCTGCTTCCGAAAGATCCGAATGACGAGCGCAACGTCGTGCTCGAAATTCGAGCGGGAACGGGCGGCGACGAGGCCACGCTCTTCGCCGGCGAGATTTTCCGGATGTACACGCGCTACGCTGAGGAACGCCGCTGGAAGGTGGAGATCACCGATCTAAGCGAATCCTCCGTCGGCGGCATGAAGGAAGTGATCGCGCTCATCTCCGGCGACAAGGTCTTCAGCAAGCTGAAGTATGAGAGCGGCGTCCACCGCGTGCAGCGCGTGCCGGAAACGGAAACGCAGGGCCGCGTGCATACCTCCGCCATTACGGTAGCGGTGTTGCCCGAAGCCGACGATGTTGAAATCGACATTCAGGAAAAAGACATCCGCGTGGACACCTTTTGCTCCTCCGGCCCCGGTGGTCAATCGGTGAATACCACCTATTCCGCGGTCCGCATCACTCACCTGCCGACGAATACGGTGGTGAGCTGCCAGGACGAGAAGTCGCAGATCAAGAATCGCGCCAAAGCGATGCGCGTGCTTCGCTCCCGTCTTTATGAGATGGAATTGGAGCGGCAGAATGCGGCCATCGGCGCGGAGCGCAAGAGCATGGTGGGCAGCGGAGACCGCAGCGAGAAGATACGCACTTACAATTTCCCGCAGAACCGCTTCACCGATCATCGCATCGGCTTGACGCTCTACCAGTTGGACCTCATCATGGAAGGGCGTCTCGAATCCATCGTCTCTGCCCTCAACACTCATTTCCAGGCGGAGAAGTTGAAGGCGCAGGCTGCCGGCGACGGATCCAATGGAACTAAGAACGGCTCTCCAGCGGGGCTCAAAGCTTCTTGAGGAAGCGGGAGTTTCCCCCGCCCGCCTCACCGCCGAAGTGCTCCTCTGCCACGCCCTTGGCAAGGACAAGCCCTATCTCTACGCGCACTCGGATGAAGAACTCTCCCAGCCGGCCTGGATCCATTATGGCCGCTACCTGCATGAGCGGATGGAGGGCAAGCCCACGCAATACATCACCAGCCGCCAGGAGTTCTACGGTCGGGATTTCTTCGTTTCGAGCGCAGTGCTGATTCCCCGCCCGGAAACGGAGCATCTCGTTGAAACCGCTCTGCGTCTGGTCCCCAAGGCGAATTGCGCCATCGATATCGGCTGCGGATCCGGAGCGATCGGCATTAGTTATCACCTCGAAAGCGGCGCTCCCACGCATCTCTGCGATCTTTCCGCGGAAGCGCTCGATGTCGCCCGGTACAACGCGACGAAACTGGCTGCGCCCGTAACCCTGCACTGCGCGGATTTCGGTTCCGCGCTACGCGCTCGCAGCGTGGATCTGATCTTGTGCAATCCCCCGTACGTCCCTCTTGGGGACGGGGCGGTGCTGCAGCGGGAAGTCCGGGAGCATGAACCGGCGCTCGCTTTATACGGGGGCGAATCGGGCGTGGAACCTTACCGGCAGGTGGTGGGCCAGGCCCTGTGGGCGCTTCGCTCGCATGGCTGGATCCTCTTCGAACTGGGTTACCAGGGGCTCGATGCCGTTAGGGAAATGTTGAACGGGCCGGCCTGGGAGAATCTGGAAGTGGTAGACGACCTGGCCGGTTGGCCGCGCGTGATCGCCGCACGCAAGACACCGTAAGTGCCGGTGCGATTCACAGAGAGAGAGCGCGGCCTCCCCTGCGGAACTCCCGCCGAAGCTACTTCGCCGCCTTCACCGCCCCGGCCGCCTTCACCATCTCCGCTACCTTGTCCGTGAGCGCGGATTGCAGCATCAGCGCCGTGGCGAGGTTCATGTCGCCGCATGCATCGTCCTTCACCACCCGCCGGTTCAAGCTATAGTTCGTTTCGCGGACGAAGACGATGTTGGCATCGCGCGTGGCCTTGAACCCCTGGCTGAGATTCGCGCCATCGAGCCCGGCCGGTTTCGGCAGCACGCGAAAGCCGTCGATGCCGATCTTGTCCACGCAAGCCGTCACGGTATTCGTGATCTTCGCGGCGAGTTCCCGCGCCCTCTCCTGCCGCTGCTCCGGGGAGAGATCCTTCGGTTCCGCCGGCGTGGGCTCCGTGCTCAGCGTGGCGCCGCCCATCGCGGTCAGCAGATTCCGCTCCCGGATAATCAGGGCTTCCACGGCTTCGGAGGGCGAAGGTTGGTTCTCGCCCGCTGCCGCCTTCAATTTCTCATCGCTTACTGCGGCGATGGCATCCAGAAGCACTTTCCGCGTGGCATGCAGTTCGCTCATCAAGCGGTCGCGCTCACCACGCGAGGGCGGCTCCTCGGGGGCGGGCGCTGCCGGTTTCGAGCAGGATACGGAGAGCAGCAGCAGAAGCGGCAGTGTCGCGGAGAAGAAACAGAGGATGCTGGATTTCATTGGAGTCACCAGTTCCATACTCTATCAATTTCACGCGGCGCACCACCCACGCCGCAAGCGCGGCTGCTTCCGGAGCCTCGTATCGGGTGGGCTCCGCCTTTACCGCACTCGGCTACAATAGACGTCAGAGTTCTCCCGCCGGCGCCCGGCGGGTAGGGCGCGCCTTCTCATGCTCTGGAGCGACGTCTTTTCAGGTTCGACGCACTCTCATCTCACATGAAATCCGTAACTATCCTTGGCAGCACCGGCTCGATTGGCGCGAGTACGCTCGACATCATCCGGCGCAATCCCGATAAGTACAGAGTGCATGCGTTGGTGGCTGGCCGCAATGCAAAGTTGCTGGCCTCCCAGATCGAGGAGTTCCGGCCCGCCGTCGCCGTCGTGGCGGACGATGCCGTGCGAGCGGAGGTGAGGGAGCGGCTATCGGCGCGGGGCGGCTCTCAACGGCCTGTCGTGGAGGCGGGGCGCTTGGCCCAGGAATCGGTGGCGTCGGCGCCGGAAACCGATATTCTGATCTCCGCCATCGTCGGTGTTGCCGGGCTCCCGGCTACGTATGCCGCCATCACGGCCGGAAAGCGCGTGGGTCTGGCCAATAAGGAAACGATGGTGACCGCGGGCGAACTGGTGACCCGCGCCGTGGAGCGCCATCGCGCTGAGTTGATCCCCGTCGATAGCGAACATAACGGCGCTCACCAGTGCCTGCGCGCCGGCGACCGGAAAGACGTCCGTAAGCTGATTCTTACGGCATCCGGTGGTCCCTTCCGCGAAACCCCCCTCGAAGCCATGGCCTCCGTCACTCCGGCCCAGGCGCTCAACCACCCTACATGGAAGATGGGGCCACGCATCACGATCGATTCCGCGACCCTCATGAATAAGGGGTTTGAGGTCATCGAGGCCTGCTGGCTTTTCGGGCTGCCCACCTCGATGGTAGAGGTCGTGGTTCACCCCCAATCGAGTGTCCATGCGATGGTCGAGTATTCCGACGGAAGCGTGATCGCCCAGATCTGCGCCACGGACATGCGCATGCCCATCCAGTACGCCATGACCTGGCCGGACCGGGATGAAGCTCCGGTGCCCCGGATCGACTGGCGGGAGGCGCGCACCTGGTCTTTCTCACCGCCGGACTTCACGAAGTTCCCCCTTCTTCGCCTTGCTTACGAAGCGCAATCGGCCGGCGGCGCGTCTACATGTATTCTGAATGCCGCCGATGAGATTGCCGTCGAGTCTTTTCTGAAAGAACGGATCTCTTTCCTCGAAATTGCGTCCATAGTAGAAGAGACGCTCAATCGCGTGCCGGGGAGGAGCCTCGAAAGCGTGGACGACGTGCTTCAAATGGACCAGGAAGCCCGGCGCGTGGCGGCGTCGCTGGTGGCGCATTCGGCGTCCGCGGCCGTTTGATCGATTACCCGTGAGCGCGGCAGCGACCGGGCGGAGTCCGGATTTGACGTTTTCAGCCTGAAGGCAACGGAATTATGGAATTTTTCGAGAGTTTCTGGTGGCTCCTCGTCCTGCTCGGGGTGATGATCATCATCCACGAGCTAGGTCACTATTGGGCGGCGGTGCTGTGCGATGTGAAGGTGGATGTCTTCAGCGTGGGCTTCGGCCCGCGGCTGTTCGGCTTCCGCCGCGGAGAAACCGATTTCCGGTTCTCCGCGATCCTCTTCGGAGGCTACGTCAAAATGACCGGAGAGCAGCCAGGGGAAGGGCCATCGGAGGATCCCCGCGCCTTTTCGAACAAACCGAGATGGCAGCGGCTGATTATTGTTTTCGCCGGTCCGCTCATGAATGTCATTCTGGCCGTGGCGCTGCTCACGGGCCTCTACATGGTGCGCTACTACAAGCCGTCGGATTCCTACATGCAGGCGGTGATCGGCTGGGTGGATCCAGGATCTCCAGCGGCGAAGGCGGGAATTCAGAAGGGGGATCGCGTCATTGAAATCGATGGGCGCAAGAACCCGAGTTGGGACGACCTGAAGGAGGCGGAAAGCTTCAATGCCAACCGGACCATCCCCGTCACCGTGGAACGGGGAGGGGGAACGCTGAAAACGAACCTCACGCCCGGCCTGGATGAAACCCTGGGAATCGGCACGGCGGGCTGGCAGGAAGATAACGACGTGGAAGTGGGTTCCGTCCGGGCGGGCTCGGCTGCGGAGAAAGCGGGTTTGGAAGACGGCGACGTGATCGTTTCCGCGAATGGAACGCCGATCCGTTCGAGTTACGGCCTGCCCAAGCTGGTGGAGGAAAACAAGGGAAATCCGATTACCGTCGTCTATGAGCGCGAGGGAAAGCGCCAAACCACAACCGTGACGCCGACGCTCGAATCCGTCAATGGAAAGGACCGCTGGCTGATGGGCGTCGCCATCTCTCCGAAGCGGGAACGGACCAGCCTCGGCTTTGCCGCCGCCCTCGGCCTTTCGCTCGAAACCAATGCCCGGTACGCCACGGTGATTCTGCGCTTCTTCCGCGGACTGGTGGAGCGCCGGATGTCGCCGAAGTCCCTCGAAGGCCCCATCGGCATCGCCCGTATGTCCCGCAGCGCCGCGCATCAGGGCGTGCTGGAGTTTGCCTTGCTGATGGCGATGGTCAGCCTCAACCTCGCAGTGGTCAATTTGCTGCCCATCCCCGTGCTTGACGGCGGGATGATCTTTCTTCTGTTGATTGAGATGGCCGTCCGCCGGGATCTCTCCTTGCAAATCAAGGAGATGATGTTCCGTATTGGCTTTGTATTCTTGCTTGCCGTGATGGTCTTCGTGCTTTATAACGACATCAGCAAGACGGCTGGGGGATAGCCGCCCGGCTGCATCGGTATGCGGCGATTTTCTGAACATTCTCGGCTTAACTTGTTCAATCCTCTGGTTTTTGACCGCATCCGGGAAACTTGAGTACAATGAGAGTTTGTCTTCCCGCGTAGTTTCTTCGTGGGCAAGCCACGAGATCACACCGGACCCTGGCCCAGCCAGCCCGAAGCAGCGAGGAAAGAATGCCGAAGCGTACGTTTCAGCCCAATAACCGCAAGCGCGCCAAGACCCACGGATTCCGTGCGCGGATGGCCACCAAGAATGGCCGCGCCGTGTTGGCCCGCCGTCGCGCCCGCGGGCGCTGGAAGCTCACCGTCAGCGACGAGCGAGCCGTGCAGCGGTCCCTCTACTAGCCCGAAGGAATTCTTTACGCCGAACGATTCCCCTACGGTCCGTTTCCCCTTCGGCCCGGACCGCAGAATCCAGAAGAGCAAGGAATACCGTCTGGTATACGACACCGGCCACAAGACGCCAAAATCGAATTTTGTCGCGTTTTGTCTCCGGCGTTCCGATAACGAGCCCACACGGGTCGGTTTCACCACGCCGCGCGCCTTGGGCAAGGCGGTGCTCCGGAACCGGGTTCGGCGCCGTATCCGGGAAGCGGTCCGGCTGAATCTGTGGCGGCTCCCCGTGGGGTGGAGTTTAGTATTCAATCCACGCCGGGCGGCGGCGGGTCGGCCGTTTTCCGAGATCGTGGCGGAAGTGGAACAGGTGTTTGCGCGATGCGCCGCTTCGTCATCCTGATCCTGGTGGGCTACAAGCGCTACGTTTCGCCTATGCTCCCCGCCGCGTGCCGATTTCACCCGACCTGTTCGGAGTACATGAGAGAGGCCGTGGAGGCTTGGGGCGTGGGAAAGGGCGTCTGGCTTGGAGTGAAGCGGCTGGTCCGCTGCCAGCCATTCTGCGCTGGCGGATTGGATCCGGTGCCGCGTCCTCCCGGTTCCGGTGAGCGGCTCGGAGGGGCTGAGGGAAGCCACGCTACCTTCCCCAGGAGCTAACGCGCTTCGGGGTTGGTCCGAAGGCCGAGTATTTGAAATGGCAGACGAAATCACACCGCAATCCCCCAAGACAAACGGGAACAAACCTTCCGGAGAAATCTCCATTGAGCGGCGCATGCTGCTCGCGCTCGTGCTGATGGGCGCGGTCCTGATCGGCAGCCAGTATCTCTTCAAGGCATTTTCTCCGGCCGAAGCTCCGAAACAGCCGGCAACGGAAAGCGGCGCAACCACGCCACCCGCCGATGCGCCACCTCCCGCTTCACCGGTAGCGGACGCCTCAGACGCCGCTGCCCCTCCCGCTCCCGTCGCTTCGGACACCAAGGCATCAGACTCCAAGACGGCCGCCCCCGCCGCGTTGGCTCCGGCCGCCTCCACCCCGAGCGTGGTTAAGGCAGACGCCGAGCAGCGCTTCACCATCGAGACGAAAACATCGAAGATCGTTTTCTCGAACCGTGGCGCGGTTGTGGAGCACTGGATCCTCAAGGGTTATCACGGCGCGGACGGTCACCCGCTCGAACTCGTGAATCAGGCATCGTTCGCCAAGACCGGTAAGCCGTTCGCCCTCCAAATTCAAGGCCAGAAACCTCCAGTGGCCCCGAACGGCGCGTTGTACGTGGCCAAGGCCGGCGCGGATGGTAAGTCAATCGATTTCGAATACGCCGAGAACGGCTGGGTCTTTCGCAAGCACTTCACCTTTACCGAGGATGGTTTCGTCGCTCAGGTGAGCAGTGGGGTTCTGAATGGCCAAACACCCGTACCTCACCTGCTCATGTGGCGGGGCGGATTCGGCGACCCCAGTGTGGACAAGCGCTACGATTTTCAGCACGCCGCCTTCTATGACCGTTCCAGCGGCAAGCTGCAGCTCAAGTCCGCGAGCGACGCCAAGGACGGCACGGTTTCCTTTACGGGCGCCTTCACGTTCGCCGGGATCGAAGACAAGTACTTCGCGGCGATGTTTCTCCCCGGCATGAGCAACTCCGATGCCGGCGCCTCCTTCGAAACCAACGTTTACTCCGATTCGGTGCCCTATAACGGAGATACCGAGGAGCAGAATTACGTCGGGGTCGCCGTGGGTGGCTCCGGCCAGAACGACTTTCGGCTGTTTGTCGGCCCGAAGAACCGCCATATCCTCAAGAGCGTCAACCCCAAGCTGGACGGCCTCGTCGATTTCGGTTGGTTCTTCTTCATCGCGGAGCCGCTCTTCATTGCGCTGAACTGGCTCACCGCCAACTATCTGCACAACTTCGGATGGTCCATCATCGTGCTGACCATCGCCATCAACTTCGTCACGCTTCCGCTCAAGCTCACCAGCATGAAGAGCATGAAGAAGATGCAAAGGTTGCAGCCGGAAATCCAGGCCATCAATGACCGCTATAAGGGCGTCAGCATGCGGGATCCGCGCGCCCAGCAGAAGAACCAGGAAGTGATGGCGCTTTACCAGAAGAATGGCGTCAATCCCGCCGCGGGCTGCGTCCCGATGATTCTGCAGATCCCCTTCTTCTTCGCGTTCTACCAGATGCTTTCCGTTGCCATCGAGCTGCGCGGCGCGTCCTGGCTGTGGGTACACGATCTATCCCGCCCGGAGACATTCGCCATCCGCGTTCTGCCGCTGGCGATGGTGGTTTCCCAGATATTCATGCAACGGCTGACGCCCACCCCATCGAGCGATCCCACCCAGAAGATGATGATGACCACCATGCCGCTGGTCTTCGGCGTGATCTTCTGGTGGGCATCGAGTGGACTGGTATTATATTGGCTTACCAGCAACCTGATCGGCATCGTCCAGCAGTTGTTCATCAACAAGTTCACGGAAAACAGTGCGCTGGTTCCAGTGGTCGTAGAGTCCAAATCCAAGCGCAGGAAATGAGCACGCGTGCCCGATACCAAGTACACGGTGGAAC
>JADLCF010000393.1 GCA_020847315.1 Bryobacterales bacterium
GCATCCCCGATATGCAGAACAACAACGAGATTCCGAAGGCGCTTGAGGATTTCGACCTCGGGCAACTGGTGGAGCTGTGCTCGAACTATGGGCCGCTCTCCGAGATCTGGTTCGACATGGGGAAGCCCACGCCCGCGCAGAGCAAGCGCTGGGCCGACGCGGTCCACACGCTGCAGCCGGACACGATGGTAAGCGGGAGGGTCTTCAACTATCAGGGCGACTTCACGGTGATGGGGGACAACGCGATTCCGAACCACACGATCGAAGAGCCGTGGCAAACGCCCGCTTCGATTTACCACGAAACGTGGGGCTACCGTTCCTGGCAGGAGCGGAAAGATGTGGCGGGAAAGATTCGCGAGAACCTCGTCAATCTGGCAAAGGTGGTGAGCCGGGGCGGCAACTATCTGCTGAACATCGGGCCGCGCGGGGATGGCTCCATCGTGGAGTTCGAGGCGGACGTCCTGCACTCCATGGGGAAGTGGCTATCAGTCAATGGAGAAGCGATTTATGGGAGCGAAGCGCAGCCTTTCCGGGAACTCGACTTCGGCTATGCGACGCGGAAACCGGGCAAGCTGTATCTGCTGGTGACCACTTGGCCCGCCGACGGAAAGCTGCGCCTGCCCCGCCTGCGCAACCCGATTACGAAGGCATACTTCCTGACGGACAGTTCACGAACGGCCCTCGATACGGCTGAGGAAGCGGGCGCGCAGGTGGTGCTTGCGCAGGCGCCTAAACTGCCGGAAGCCGTGACCGTGATCGTGGCGGAGTATGCCGGAGATCTGAGCGTGGCGCCGCCGCTCATCGAGGCGCGCGAAGACGGGAGCTACCTGCTTTCGCGCGAAGATGCGGACGAATTCTTCCACTACAACGGCCGCGGCTACTATGAGCGGCCGAAGCTCTACAAGCAGCGCTGGGCATTCGCGGTTCCGCGGAACGGGGAGTTGGACGTCTTCGGCTTGACGAAGCCCGGCAGCGCGGCGGCGGAGGTGGAAGTGGAGTGGAACGGCACGGTGAGCCGGACGCGCGTGGAGGCGGTGGGGGGGAACGGAGAGAACCTCGTGGAACACCGCTTGGGGCGTTTCCCCGCCCGCGCGTGGGAGGATCTGCAGCTTACCGTGACACCGCCGAAGCCGTTTGGCAAGGGAGCGGGAACCGGTGTGCGATTCGACGCGCTGCTGCTGAAGCCGGTTCGCGCCAAGTGACGGCTACTGGAGCCGCTACCTCGCCTTAACCAGCAGTACGCGGCTGGTGGCCACATTCCCGGAGGCGTCCGTCGCCGTGATGACGACGGATTTTTCGGATTCGGGAGCGGCGTCGTCGCGGATGGAGAGCACGAACTCCTCCACGCGGCTATCGGCAATGCCATCCACGGGCAGCGCCACGACAGGGGCTTTGGCGTTCACCGAGACCTCGACGCGGCGGACGATGGACACCACGTCCGTCACCCGGACACGGAGATTCCAGCCGGCATCCGCGCGCTCCCGGGACAGCACCTCGAGCGCGGGCGCGCCATGATCGATCACGACAGGCGCGCTGACGAGCGTATCTTCGCGAGCCATGCCGGGCGAATTGTCGAGAGCGTCCGTCGCGGTGACACGGAAATAGTAACGGCCATCGGCGAAGCGGTCAGCATCGACGGAATAGGTGCTTTCGCGAATGGCGGTGGCGAGAGGCTTCCAGGCGGTTTCATCCTCGGCGCGATATTGCAGGTTGTATTCCAGGGTATCGCCGTCGGCATCCTCCGCCTCCCAGGTGCATTGAATGGCGGGCTCGACGAGGCGGCCGGTGCTCGAAACGGTGGAGCCCGCCGGACCCGCCGCATCGCTATCCCCGGTGGCGCTGACGGTGACGGTATAGGCGGCCATTGAGGCGGCCACGGCCGCTTGCGCCGCCGCCGTGCCGGGCTGGGCGCTGGACTTGAGTTGGCTGCTCACGCGAACGCTTTTCAGGGTGGGGGAAGCGTTCTGCGGCAGGTAGGCCACGGTGACGCGCTCAAGCGATGCGGGCGTGGGCGCGGCGAAAAACTCCGCCTTCCACTGGAGGTAGCGGGCGTTGGGGCTGGCGATGCGGCCTTCCGTACCTGGGCCGATGGGCTGCCAATCGCTCCAGGTGCTGTCGGGGCGGAAGGAATTGCCGGCACGGGTGAGAATGCGAAGACCGGCCGTGGCTTCGAGTCCGCTGCGGCCTGCCCAGGCAAGCGTTCCCCAGCGCGCTACCGTATTCGCGTCATGGACGGGGGATTCGTAGCTGCCGCCGGCGACGCCATCGGGAGAAAAGCGGAAGAGCTTGCCTTCATTGCCGGTGGCGGCGAGAAATCCGGAACCAATGGGAATGACGCGGGTGGTCTGGCCCTGCTGGGTTTGCGCGAGCAGGCTGGCCCGGCCCTGAGTGTCCATGCGGTAGATGCGGCCTTCCCGATCCGTGGCGATGAGCAGGGAATCTCCGTCAAGGGCAAGATCGTAGACGTTCTCGTCTTTCGAACTCCACAGAGTTTCGACTGTATTATCGGCGGCGATGCGGTAGACGGCGGAGCGTTCCACTCCGGGCATTTCGTAGATCGCGGAAGTCGCGCCCAGCGGACTGGCGGGAGCGGCGGGCGCCGTGCCCGATTGCGGCAGCGGAACCGCTTGCTGCAAGCCCTCCCCCGCCGGGTTGGGAGTGGATGCGCTGACAGTGACGGTGGTGCTGATAGTGGGCGTGCTCGTGTCGAGACCACCACTTCCCGCAGCAGGCGTTCGCTGCTTCTGGGCGACGGACCCGCCCATCGCCGCGGCGTAGATTTCGCCCGTGGGAGCAACGGCAATCGCGCGGATTTCCGGCAGGCTCGCATCGTACAGAACAAATGCGCGGTCTTTCGCGGTGATCCGGTAGAGCAGGCCGTACGGTTCGGACCCCGCGAGCAGACGGCCCGCGTTATCGAGAGCCAGGCTGGTGACGTGCGCCTGCCCGCTCGCGAAGTACACGTCTCCCTTGCCCTGGGCGGTGATGGAATAGATCTTTCCCTCCGGCCCGGTGCCGGCGTAGAGCGTGCCGTCGGATGCTACCTTGAGAGACCAAATGTACTGCGATTTCGGATCGAACCACTCGGTGGCCGTATCCCCCTCGATCCGGTAGATCTTTCCGTTCGGCGACGTCGCGACGTAGAGCACTCCCTTGGCGTCCACGGCGAGAGCGAATACGGCGGGCTCGGTGGCATTCCAGATGAGCTCGGTTTGGCCGCTGGGCCGAACCGCGTACACGCCGCCGCGGTAGCCCGTGCCGAGGAAGACCGTGCCATCCGGCCCGCGCTCCGCCGCCCAGATGACCGGCTGTTGCGGAGACGCGAGTTCCTGGCGGCGATAGCCCGGCCGAAGCAGCCCATCCCAACTGAGCGCGACGCCGTTCATCGTGCCCTTAAGAAAGTCCTTCACGCCGGCCATTTCCCAGGTGGTGGTTTGCGAAGCATGGGCTGGAGCCAGGCCGGTGACGGCCACGCAAAGGGCCGCGAAGGCCAGCAGAAGCCAGCGCGGGCGGCGAGCCGCGGAAGTTCGCCGCGCGCAAGCGTGACGGCTTCCCGCGCACAGCGGGGGGATGGAGGATGGTTCGTTCATCGGCAGTTTCATGCTTCAGTTGCTTTTGACATCGATGCGAATGGTGCGGCTTCCGGAAACGGCGTAGTTCCCCAGGTTAAGGCTCATTTCAGCGACGGCGGCGTTCTGGATCGCATTCCGGCCGCCTTTGACATCGGTGGAACTATCGAGGATGAGGGCGGCGGATGGGGGAGGCGCCGGGAGGTCCGCGCCCTGAATGGAGTATGTGGGTTCCTGTCGCCAGACACGCAGGTAGAGATTGCCGTTGCCGCGGAGATCGTTCACCAGATCGACGAGCTGCCGGGGATTGCGGGGCACGATGGCGGTGAGCTTCGGAAGATCCAGCATGTTGAGGCTGGCCGCGTCCGCAACGCTAAAGTAGAGGGGTCCCGCCGGCGCGCCTCGTGGAATGGTATAGCGAAACTGGCGCTGGAGCGGGGCGCCGGCCGCATCGATGAGGACGGCGTGAATTTCGATTTCCTCCCCCGGATCCGCCTCGTTGCTCGAAGACCACACCTGGTCAAGGTTGAGCTCGCGGCGGGATTCGTAAGAGACCAGATTGACCTCCACGCTCTCCAGCTTCAGCTCGTCAAAACCGGATTGGAGCGCGTAGCCGACGGGCACGGCCACATTCAGAGCAGCCGCGAGAGCCACCATGGAAGTGCCGGAGAACTGGTTCGCGATGCGCAGGGGAGGGACGCCATTCTGAAAGCGCAGGACGGCGTTGAGGCTAATGGTGGCGGCCCCGGAGGTACGCTCCGTGGCATCGACGGCGGAGAAGATCGCCATTTGCAGCAGAAGGGGCGAGAGGAAAGGGTCTCGCACCATCTCCATTCGATAGGCCTTCTCGAGCAGGCGATCCCCGGAAGCGGTCTCCCGCTGAACGTTGAGCCGGAAGGGCGCCAGATGGGGTGTAGCCCCGATAGCGCCGGCAATGGTCACGCTGCGATCCTGCTCAATGACGCCCAACGGCGCGCCGGAGCGGGTGATCTTGAATGAGGTGGAGAGGTTGGGCAGGACGGTAAGCACTTCACTGCGGGCGAACGGCAGCCCGGTGCTCCCTACGCCAAGGAAGCGATGGCCGAAGGCATAGAGCCGATTGCCATCGACGTGCGTGACGGTGCCATCGGCCGCCACCTGCATATCGCCGCGCATGAGTTGGACGCTAATCATCGAGCCGGGTTCCGGCTGGCCGGAGGGATGCGCCCCCGCTTCTCCCTGGCGGAACTGGAAGCCGGCGCCCGAGAAACCCTGGGCGAGTTCGAGGCCAAGGCGGTTCGCGAGCGGGGTGAAATGTGCGAGGGTTTGTTCCGTGAAGCCGGAGAGCTGAAGCGGGGTTCGAACAGCCGTGAGGCGCAGCGTTCCGGCCGGGACAGACTCGGGCTCAGAAAACACGTGAGCCACTTCGGAATCGCCGAGGCGCACGCGCTTCACGGCGGCAGCAGGGGCTTTGGGGCTGCCGGCGGCGACCATTTCCTCAATTGGACGGATGCCGCAAATGGGTTCTTTCGAGAAGGCGAAGCCGAGCGCGACGGCGCCGATCAACTTGCCGTCGATATAGACGGGGCTGCCGCTCATTCCCTGGATGACGCCGGTTTCAGCCAGCGGCCCGCCCGACAGCCTGGCCAGAATGATCGACTGACCGGGAGTAGCGTTCTCGATGACGCCGAGGATTTCCGCATCGAATTTCTGCACGGTGCTGCCGGAAAAAACGGTTAAACCCGTGCCCTTCATCCCCGCGCGCACGTCTTTTAAGGAAAGGATTTGAACCTGGGCGACAAGAAAAGTACTAGTAACGCATAAACTCGCCAGTAGCCGGTAAAGGTTCGTCACGTTGACTGATAGTTTATCCTGAAGTTACTATTCAGACATCGTGTGTACGAGCTGGAGGGTGTATCCCCGCTGGCGGAAGCTCTGTTTGCGTATAGGAACTCATGAGTTCGATTAGCCAAAGCACCCCGCGGGAAGCAGCCGCACCTCAGCAATCAGCGTCGTGGAACTGGGCGGCCATTGCGTGGTTTGGCGCCCTACTGATTCTTGCCTACCTGCCTACCCTGATCCGGCTGGTGGAGCAATGGGACCAATCCGAGGAGATGAGCCACGGCTTCTTTGTGCCGCTGGTGGCCGGCTACATCGCCTGGCAGAAACGCGACGAGATCAGCAAGCTGAAGTTAAGCTCCCACTGGCTGGGCCTGGTGCTGGTGGTGTTGGCCGGGCTGCAACTGACGGTGGCCACGCTGGGCGCGGAACTATTTCTGGCGCGCACCGCTTTCGTGTTCGCCGTATGGGGAACCGTGGTTTATCTGGGGGGTTGGCCGCTCTTCCGGACGCTCTGCTTTCCGTTGGTTTTGCTGCTGCTGATGATCCCGATTCCGGAGATCATCTACAACCAAATCACATTCCCGCTGCAACTCTTCGCCAGCCGGGTGGCGGAATGGGCGCTGAACCTGATGGGTTACGCCGTGCTGCGCGAGGGGAATGTGCTGGAACTGGCGAGCCAGAAGCTGCAAGTGGTGGAGGCGTGCAGCGGCATCCGGTCCCTGCTGGCGCTGACGTTTCTCTCGCTGGTATACGGATTTTTCTTCACCAAGACGGTATGGATCCGCATCGCGCTGTTCTTCGCCACGATTCCGGTGGCCATCGCGGCCAATGCGGGCCGCGTGACGTTCACTGGAATCCTGAGCGAAATTAACCCGGAGTACGCAACCGGCTTTTTCCACTCGCTTTCCGGGTGGGCACTATTTTTTGTGGCATTTGTGATGCTGGCCTTTGTGCATCAGGGCTTGGAGTGGATCGGGAGGAGGTGGTTCCATGGGTCTCGGAAAACAACTGACTAGCCTGTTCACCAGCAAGCGCGCGATCGTGCTCACGATCATACTGATTGCGCAGATGGCCATTCTTTACGGTTATTCCCGCGACGAAGATGTGCCCCACGTGGCGCCCTTGAGCACGCTCCCCACGGAGTTTCCCGGCTGGACGATGATCCGCGAGGGCAAGGTGGAAGACGAGGTGCTGGCCGTCTTGCGGGCGGACGACACACTCACCCGCGTCTATTCGAACGGGCAGGATATCGCCAGCCTGTTCATCGCGTACTTCAAGACGCAACGGACCGGACAAGCGCCGCACTCGCCGAAACACTGCCTCCCTGGCTCCGGCTGGACGCCTTCGGAATCCGGCTTTCTGGATATCCCCCTGCCCGGCGAGAATCGGACGATCAAAGTGAACCGGTATGTGGTGACCCGTGGGGAAGATTCGAGCATCGTGCTGTATTGGTATCAATCCCTCGACCGGGTGGTGGCGAGCGAGTACCTGGCGAAAGTCTATCTGGTGACCGACTCCATCCGGTTTAACCGCACGGATACCGCGCTGGTGCGCGTGGTGGTGCCGATTCCTCGGACCGCTGACGGCGTTGCATCCGCCGAAAAGGTCGGGGTTTCGTTTATTCAGAAGATGTTCCCCTCGGTGGGCATGTTTTTCCCGCCAGCCAGTTAAGTAGTCGCTAACCGAGCCGCTGCGTCTTCGCCAACCGGTGCGCAGACCGTTTTCAACATGCCCGCTACTCTCTCAGCGCTGCTCCCCGGATTTCTGGCGGAGTTGGCGCGTGAGAATGTGAGTCCGCAAACGCTGCGCGCCTACCGGAACGACCTGCAGCAACTCGTGAATTATTTGACGCCCCCCGATGCGGAGTGCCCGCCCGCGCGCGAGATCGATCTTCTGGTGCTGCGCGAATGGGTGATGGATCTCTACCATCAGGGCTTGAAGAACGTCACGCTGCGAAGAAAGATCGCCGCCGTTCGGACATTCTGGAAATATCTGGCGCGGGAGGGCGCGGTGGAACTGGACGCCGCCCGGCTGCTGGTGATCCCCAAGGCGCCCAAGACGCTGCCGGTTGTCCCATCCGCAGAAAAGACGAACGCCTTGCTCGATGGGATCGCAAAGGGGGAAGTGGCGCAACCGCAACCCGAGCGAGATCTGGCTATTTTTGAATTGCTCTATGGATGTGGATTGCGTGTTTCCGAGTTGGTGGGGCTGGATCTCGATGACCTGGACCTGACAGACCGCGTGCTTAGAGTGCGGGGCAAGGGACGGAAGGAACGCATGGTTCCTTTCACCAAGCGGCTTCGCGAGGTGCTCGGTACGTGGATCGAGAAGCGGGCGGCGCCCGTGGAAGAACGGGCGGTGTTCCTCTCCGTGAGGGGGGGGCGGCTTTCAGACCGGGCGGTTCGGCGGCTGGTGAAGATCTATGCCGATGCGCTTACGGGAGATCATGCGATGCATCCCCATACCTTCCGCCATGCGTACGCGACACACCTGCTGCGGGAAGGGGCAAACCTGCGGGAGATTCAGGAGTTGCTGGGCCATGCACAGCTCTCCACCACGCAAAAGTACACTCAAGTGAGCCTGGCGGACTTGATGGCGGTTTACGACAAGGCGCATCCGCGGGCGTGATTTCGCGCTAAGCGAGCGCGATCAATCGTCATCGTTCACCTTGAGCACGGCGAGGAAGGCTTCCTGCGGGATCTCGACGCTGCCCACACGCTTCATGCGCTTCTTGCCTTCTTTCTGCTTTTCGAGCAGTTTGCGCTTGCGGGAGATGTCGCCGCCATAGCACTTGGCGATCACGTTCTTGCGGATAGCCGGGATATTCTCCCGCGCGACGATCTTTCCGCCGATGGCCGCCTGCAGGGCAACCTCGAACATCTGGCGGGGGATGAGCTTTCGCAGCCGCTCAATCAGGGCTTTGCCGCGCTCATACGCAAACTCGCGATGGACGATGATCGAGAGGGCGTCCACGGATTCCCCGGCCACAAGGATATCGAGTTTCACCATGGGCGAGACGCGATGGCCGGCGAAGTGATAATCGAGCGATGCATAGCCTCTGGAGCAGGATTTGAGGCGGTCGTAGAAATCGAGCACCACCTCATTCAGGGGCATCTCGTATACCAGCATCACGCGCGAGCCGCCCAGGTAATCGAACTTCTTCTGAACGCCCCGCTTCTCCTGGAGCAGGTTGAGGATTTCGCCCACCGAGTCTTCCCGCGTGATGACCGTAGCCTCAATTACCGGCTCCTCAATCGTCTCAATCGCGGAGGGGTTGGGGAACTTGTTGGGGTTATCGACCGCGATGACTTCGCCCGTTTTTAGGGTGACTTGGTAGCGCACTCCCGGCGCGGTGGTGATGAGATCGATATTGAACTCGCGTTCGAGGCGCTCCTGCACGATTTCCATGTGCAGCAGGCCAAGAAATCCGCAGCGAAAGCCAAAGCCGAGGGCGACGGAGCTTTCGGGCTCGTAGTTCAGCGAGCTATCGTTGAGCCGCAGCTTTTCAAGCGCCTCCCGCAGTTCGCCGTGCGCGTGGCTTTCGACCGGATAGAGCCCCGCGAAGACCATGGGTTTCGAGCGCTGGAAGCCGGGCAGGGGCTCCGTGGCGCCACTGGTTTCCGCGGTAATCGTATCGCCAATCTGGGCGTCCGCCACGTTCTTGATGTTGGCGAACATGAAACCCACTTCGCCGGCGGAAAGTTCCTGGCAGGGGATGGGCTTGGGGGATTGGTAACCGAGGCCGTCCACTTCGAAGACCTTGCCGTTCGACATCAGGCGAACCTTCTGCTTCAGGCGGATACGGCCTTCCACGACACGGATCAGCACGATCACGCCGCGGTAGGAATCAAACCAGGAATCGAAGATCAGGGCGCGCAGGGGCTTTTCCGGATCGCCTTCCGGAGGGGGAATGCGCTGGACGATGGCTTCGAGAATCTCATGCACGCCGACGCCGCTCTTGGCGCTAGCCAGCACAGCCTCATCCCGGCGCAAGCCGATCATTTGCTCAATCTGCTCAAGGATGCGCTCGGGTTCGGCGGCGGGCAGATCGATCTTATTGAGAACGGGAATCAATTCCAGGTTGTTCTCAATCGCCAGGTAGGTGTTGGCGAGGGTTTGCGCCTCCACGCCCTGGGAGGCATCCACCACCAGCAGGGCGCCTTCGCAAGCCTGCATGCTGCGGGAAACCTCGTAGCTGAAATCGACGTGTCCCGGGGTGTCTATGAGGTTGAGCTGATAGAGGTTCCCATCCTCGGCTTTGTAATTCAGGCGGACGGCGTGGGCCTTGATGGTGATGCCGCGCTCACGCTCAAGATCCATCGAATCGAGGACCTGCTCCATCATTTCCCGGTCAGAGAGCGCGCCGGTTGTTTCGAGGAGCCGGTCGGCGAGGGTGCTCTTGCCGTGATCGATGTGGGCGATGATGGAGAAGTTGCGAATGAAGGCTGGGTCCATGCGGTAAACTGACAACGGATAGATCCAGTATCCCATAGCAGCCTCCC
>JADLCF010000394.1 GCA_020847315.1 Bryobacterales bacterium
CGAAAACCCCGCAGGTCCGGATGACCAGTGCATCCTTGAGATAGGCAAACGCGTAAAATTCCCCGCTCAGCTTCGATACCCCGTAGGCATTGATGGGGTGCGGGCGATCCGCTTCCGTATAGGGTTCTTCCAGCGTTCCGTCAAACACGTAGTCCGTGGAAAAATGAACCAGACGCGCGTTCGCCTTGGCGCAAGCAAGCGCCAGGTTGCGCGTCGCCAACCCGTTAACGAGATATGCCGCGGCGGGTTCGGCTTCCGCCCGGTCAACCTGATTGTAAGCGGCGCAGTTCACGACGAGTGCTGGGCGTTCGCTTTCCACGAAGCTGTTCACCACGTCGGCTTGCCGGATGTCGGCGGTCTGGCGGCTGACGCCTACCGCTTGCCAGCCCTCCCGCGTAAGGCAGCGGGTGACTTCAAACCCCAGTTGGCCGCCGCTTCCAAACACCAACGCTTTCTTCGTTATTGCCATATTTCCTTTATTTGCATAATGCAGACCACAACTCGGCCGGTGGGTGGTATATACACCGTGAGCGTTCTCTAGAGAGCCTGATGAAAGTAGATCCAGAAGCCCGCCGCCGCGCCCGCCGCGCCGGCGATGAGGGCTAAGAGATGTTGCCACCGAAGCAAGCGAATGCCATGCCCGTCCGCCTCGTCCCGCATGCCGCTTTTCCCATCCAGGCGGGTGAGCCGCTCCCGCAGTTCAGCCGGGAAGAAGGCGAGCAAGTGGCTGCCGGATGCGGTCAACCTGCAATCGGCGATTAGGTACGACACGGCCCTCCGGTGGCTGGCGCTCTCCCGCATTCGATCCTTGAGCCGCGCGTCCGCCGCGATAGGATCTTCGCAACGCGCGAACCGGTCGCTCTCGGAGAAGAACACGCTCCGAAACCGGTGAACGCCGCGCTCGCCCGCTTGCACCGGCTCAGGCATTTTCGGCTGCTTCCATGCTCTGGGCAGCCAGATCTTCGGTGGCTTCCAAACGGTCTCCGCCGTTCCCCGCATGCTCCAAAATCACCTGGATAAAGCCCAGTGCCGCTTTCGAAAGCGCCTTCTCGCGCTTATAGATCAGGCCCAGCCGCCGCATCATGGGCTCCGGCGCCAAGCTCAGCGCTTTCAATCGGCCCGCCTCTACATCCGCCCGGCAATTCGTGTACGCCAGGAATCCGGCGCCCAGGCCTGCCAGGCAGAACTGCTTAATCATCTCCGTGGAATCGAGTTCCATCGAAACCTTTAGGCTTTCATCCACAGGTTCCAGCCAAGCGGTCAGGCGCTTCCGTGTCGTACCGTACTTGGGCAGAAGAAGGTTGTAATTGCTGAGTTCCTGCGCGGTAATGGAAGCGCGGTCGGCAAGCGGGTGGCTTGGCGGCACAATCAGGCGAATCTCATCCGCGTGGATCCGCACCACCTGCACCTTCTTTTCCGTCACCGGTAATTGTGTGATGCCGAAATCGGCGAGATTATCGACCACCGCCTCAACCACGCGCGACCCGTAGGAGCGATCCACCTGCAATTGCACATTCGGAAACTGCTTCCGGAATTCGGAAAACACCCGGGGCAGCACGTAGAGGCAGGTGGCCTCGTTGGCGGCGATCACCAGTTCTCCCCGCGGCACCCGTTCCAGCTCGTTGATCGAATCCTGCGCGCGCCGCCGCAGATCCAGAATCTGCTCCGAATACTCAGCGAAAATCTTCCCGGCAGGCGTGAGCCGGATGCGCGTTCCCAGGCGTTCGAACAGAGAGGTATTCAGTTCTTGTTCCAACTGCCGCACCTGCGCGCTAATGGCCGGTTGCGTGCGAAAACAGGTCTGAGCCGCCTTGGAAAAACTCTTCAGACGAACGATTTCCAGGAAAGTATGTAGTTGATCGAGGTCCATCGGGCTCCTGCCCTCACGCAGCGGAATCAAGGCAGTCTTCCTCGTCGCGCGCGCCGGATCGTCGCGCTCCGCTCAAAAAAGAATGCGAATCGCCCTGATAAGAGTTGATTATATCACTTCGCTGGGAGCCCAATCCGGTTAACGGTTGGGTACCGTGCCCGGCCTCGCGCGCGCTATTTCTTCCGCTTCCGTTCGCTTACCTTCTGCGCCGCGTTCGGAAGTTCAAACACCGCCGCCTTTACGGAAGGGTTCACCGTCACTTCGCTCGTGAACATTTCAAACGTTTTCTGGCCTCGCGATTCCCGCAGGACATAAAGGGGCCACTGAATCCCCCCGCCCACATCGCGAAACTTATCCCACTCAGTCACTTCCTGAATCGGAAGGTTCGTCTTCGGGTCGCGGCGGGTAAACTCCTGGCGAATCGGCAGCTTCGTCTCGCGGTGTACCCACAACTCCGTCACCCGGAAATCGGGATCTACGAGCCGGATGCCCACCGCCGGCTGGTTGCGGATGATGTCCGTGCCGATGTACTCGACAATGTATTTCTCGCGGGGAAGGCGCTGGCGGAGGATATAGAAGAAGTTATGCATCCGCCCCTCTCGAATACGCGCCGTAGTCTCTTCGTCCACGGGCGTATAGCCGCGATACGTAATATCGAACGCGCGGTCATAAAGCGTGAGCGCGGATGTCTCTTCTTTCTCCCCGTAATACTGATGTTCCAGAATCGCCGGCGCTCCCGCGGGCGCTTTCTCCGGCGCGGGGTATTCCGTGACGATCCGGATGATCGCGAGACCCACCATCTTGTCCCGCCGGAACGAATACGCGCGGCCCTTTTCTTCCAGCGTGTGGATGGATTGGTATGCCTTGCCGCCCAGCGCCTCCAGGGTCTGAGCCAGAATTGCCTCCGCTCTGGGTGACGAAACGCCTTGCGCCGGCGTGGCGGCGATGAAGAGCGCAAGGATGGCGATGGCGCAAAGAAGTCGAATCATCATGGATAGGGAGGCCGGATTGCCGGAAGTCCGGATATCAAACGAAACACCAACAGTCTACGGTATGCGCGCCGCGCGTGTCCGGTTTCGCGCCCCGCCCGGTTTCTCCTCCTCCGGTCCATCCCGGCCGGAGCCGCCCCCTCCTAAATCCCCGCGTCGAAGCGGAGCAACGCGGTCTGCACTTCGCCCGTCGTGCTCGCGCTCCCATTCCGGAGGAACACATTGAACTCCGAGCGGATGCCGAATGCGGGCAGGTAGATACCCGGCTCAATCGAAAAGCACGTGTTCGGCAAAAGCCGCCGTGTGTCATGGGTCTCGAAGTTGTCGATGTTCGCGCCCGTCCCGTGGACGGAAGAACCGATCGAATGGCCGGTACGGTGAATGAACGCCTTCTCGAAACCAGCTTCCCGAATGCGCGCGCGCACGATGTCGTCAATCTCAAATCCCATCGGCGATTCTCCCGCGTCCACTCGTGCGCGGACTGCCTCGAACCCCGCATCGCGCGCGCCCTTCACAATCTCGAACACATTCTGAATCTCGCCCGGAGGCTGCGCTCCGCAGAAACCCGTCCACGTAATGTCGTAATAGACGCCCTGCGGTTTCCGGGATCGCGCCCACATATCGATCAGCACCAGATCGGCGGCTTCAATCGGGCGGCATCGGCTGGCCATGGGCTCATAGTGCGGGTTCGAAGCGTTGGCATTCACGGCGACGATCGGGCCATGGTCCGTGATCAGGCCGTTCTGCTCGAAGCCCTTGAGTAGAAATTGCTTCACATCGAACTCGCTCACCGCCGCGCCGGAACGAAGGCGCTCGCCGATCAACGCGAAGGCTTCGCGGCGCAGGCGGTCCATGATCTTGCCCGCATCGATATGGCTCTGGTATTGCTCCGCGGAAAGCTGCGCGTGAAAGACTTGGACGAGGTTTGCTGAGCTGAGCACCTCCACGCCGAACGAGCGGACGAGGTCCACGGTCCCCGCATCCACCATCGCCACGTACGGGATTTCGCAATTCGGTGAATGTTGCATCGCCACGCGCCGCGCGTCACCCAGCATGGCTTTGATCTCGCCGTGCTGCTCCTGCCAGGTGCTATAGAGTCGTTTTGGGCCGGGGAGCGAATCGAGATGCCGCGCTTCGATGCGGTGCGCGACGCCGCGAGGCTCCCCCTCCGCGGGCACGAAATAATACCAGCGGCGAGTGGCGCTGAGGCTTTCCGGCAAGCCGAGGATCGCATACGCGAGCGGGTCGCGGCGGTGGTGGTCGTAGAAGAGCCAACCGTCCATGCCTTCCGCCCGCAACTGCTCCTGAATCGCTTCAATCGATGGATTCATTCTGGTGTAGCCTCCAGGCCCTGAGTATGCTCTCGTGCCGCCGCCATTTCTGTCTCGCGAACCATGCGATGCGTAATTTCGGTCTCCAACTCCACGAGCCCCGCGATCTCCCGGGGGTTGGCCACCGCGAAGCTCAGCAGATCGTCGCGCCAATCCTGGCTGCCGCCATCGGGATTCTGCGATGCCACCGTCAGCGTATACTCATTGCGCGGCAGCCGGCAGATCAGGGCAAACTCGCATTGTAGAACGCCCCCCGCGCTCACGGGCGGAATCGTCACCCCCGCGACGCGCGTGTTAATTCCAAACACGTCCATCCCATTACGATTGCGGATGAGGATGCCCACCATCGGATCTTCGACATTGGCCGCGAAGCGGATGGTCGCCCGCACAAGAACACGCTCCCCCGCGTTGACCAGACGAATCTCGTTACCCCTGCCGTCGAGCAGCTCCACGCGCTCAATCACGCTCTTGCCATCGCCATGCCGGAAGGAATGCTCCGCCGGCGCCTCCCGCTCGATGGCGACGGCTTCTACCGCCGTCTCCGGCGCCAACACCATGCCGATGTAGCGATTCACAACGTCGCCCGGGTTTCCGGTCGCGATCAATTCCCCCCGGTGGAGAAACCACGCGCGGTCCGCCAACTGCTTCACTAAACCGAGATCGTGCGATACGAACAGAATCGTGACGCCCTTCGCGCGAAACTCCTCGAATTTGCGGATGCAGCGGTTCGAGAACACCGCATCCCCAACCGCAAGCGCTTCATCGACGATGAGAATGTCCGGTTCCACATGAATGGCGGTCGCGAACGCCAGCCGGACGTACATGCCGGAGGAATACTCCTTCACCGGCCGGTGAATAAACTCGCCAATCCCCGCAAATGATTCGATGTGAGGAAAGGCGGCCGCAATCTCCTTCCGGCTCAACCCCATCACTTCCGCATTGATCCAAACGTTCTCGACGCCCGTCAATTCGGGATTGAAACCCGCGCCCAGTTCCAGCAGCGAAGCGATCCGGCCCTTCGTGAAAACCCGCCCTGTGGTGGGCTGCAGCACGCCGCAGACGATTTGCAGCAGTGTGCTTTTCCCCGAACCATTCGGCCCGACAAAAGCCGCCACCTCTCCCTTTCCGATGGAAAGCGAAATGGAACGCAGCGCGTGGAAATCCGCATGCCGCGGCGCGGAAGCGCCGGGCAGAATCTCAAGCAGCCGGTCCATCGGCCGCCGGTACAGAGGATAGGTCTTCGAAATGTCCTGTAATTCGATGACGGCAGGCTCTGGCACTCCGCTCAGGATAACGCAGCGGCAAGAGGCGGAGGCAGGCTTTAGGATTCGCCCGGCCGAAACCTTGAGTCCTGAGTTCGCACTCAAGCAAGTGGCCTTGGATAAGACTTGCGCTCAAGCGATCCCAGGTGGATTCGCGAAGCAGAGTGATCTCGGGGAGAATTCCCGTGAGTTCACGTCCTATACATCTTCAAGTGCCTCGACATCCGCCAGGTCCTTCGTCCGGCGGGCGGCGCGCTTATTGAGGATCAGCGCATCTTTCCCAAGAAACATCACTGGGCAGGCGCCGTAGGTACCCGGAACTCGACTTGACCAAGCCTCTGGCCAGGAGATGCCGCTGATAGCCGTCATTATGTGAATCTGGTATGGCTGTCTACCCAGTTGAAGGATCTGGCCTTCATTGAGGATTGATGAAACGTTGAGTCCAGCGACAGGGAACCCGAATTCTTCCAACGCACACAGCACGCCTTCGACTTGGCCCGGCAACGGGTTGACGAAAAGGTCAATATCGCCCGTAAACCGAGGTGCTCCGTGAAATGCAACCGCATAGCCGCCCACCACCAGGAATTCAACGGCGTGGGCGTTCAACAACTGTAAGAAC
This sequence comes from Bryobacterales bacterium, assembly GCA_020847315.1. GTDB lineage: Bacteria > Acidobacteriota > Terriglobia > Bryobacterales > Bryobacteraceae > JACTMJ01. The sequence goes on from JADLCF010000394.1 coordinate 6,072, forward strand.
TCGAGAAAGTCTTTGTGAACTTGC
>JADLCF010000395.1 GCA_020847315.1 Bryobacterales bacterium
AAGGAAACCAACGAAGTCACCGTCCATTTTTGAGATACAGCCTACAGCCTGGGAAATTCGTTCCTATTCGGCCAACCGCTCCAGGATGCTCACCAGTTCGGCGCCGCCGAAAGAGGTGTTGGCCACGGTCAGCCCTCTCAACGCGAAGCCCGCGCCCCCGGCCGGCGCCAGTTCCTTTTGCATCGTGGAGGTCTTTGAGGTCGCGAGCAGCTTATAGTCGTAGCGCTTCGCGGGTTGGTCCATGTCGAGTTCCATGATCACCGCCACCTCGCGCCCGCCGAAGGTGGAATTGAAAATGGTTTGCCCCCGGTATTGGAACCCTTCGTTGCCCGCGGCGGTCATTTCCTTCTGCATCGTGGATGTCTTGTTGGTGGCCAGCAGCTTGTAGCGGCGGCGCGCCACGGTGGGGGACTTCATCATGATCACCACCGTTTCGTTCCCGCCGAATGCAGTCTCGCCGCCCATCGTGGCGGCGAACGCGAACCCGGCTTCCGCCGCCTCATTCAATTCTCTTTCCATCGTGGAAGTCTTGGTGGTGGCGAGCAGACGGTATTCGTAAGCGCCGCTCTCGGCGAAAAGCGTGCTCGACAATACCGTCACGATGAGCAGATAGAGAATGCGTTTCATGCGGGAACTGATTCCTTCCGTGTTCATGGCTCCCCCGCTGCGTGGGGGCATAGCGATATCCTAAGGCAAACCGGTTGCTGCTGAGATAGCGATTTTTCTCTGGAAACCGGCTCGCCGGGGTGCAATTCCTCCGGCGTCGAATCGAATTTGAAACTGAGGAGCCCAACGCCACATGCATAGCCCATCCAACCGCCGCCACTTCCTCGCGAGCGCCGCCATAGCAATGGCCGCCGGAAGCTATTCGCGCATTCTGGGCGCGAACGACCGCATCGGCGTCGCGAACGTCGGCTGTGGCCGGCGGGGCCTCCTCAAAGAGATTCTCGCCGAGAAAGAAAACGCACGCGCCGATGTCGTGGCCGTATGCGACACCTGGCGGCAGAAGCGCGAGGCCGCCGTCGAAACCGTCAAGGAAGCGACCGCGACGACGCCATTCTCGACCGCCCGCTTCGCCGAGGTGTTGGCGCGCAAGGACGTCGATGCCGTGGTGATCGGCACTCCCGACCACCTGCATTGCACCCAACTGATCGAAGCCGTGAACGCGGGCAAGGACGTCTATGTCGAGAAGCCCCTCGCCATGAACATGGAGGAACTCATCCGCGCTTACGATGCCGTGAAGCGTTCGGGCCGGGTCGTCCAGATCGGCACGCAGATGCGCAGTTATCCGCAATCCACGCCCGTGAAGGAAGCCCTGTCCGCGCGGGCGCTGGGCGCGGTTCTGAAGGTGGAGCAAGCGCGAAACGGCTACAAGCCCTATTGGATTGGCTATGGCGGCGATAGCTACCGCGATGCGCCCCCCACGGCGGCGGATGTCGATTGGGGCGCCTTTCTGCTCGAAGACAAGCAGCGCCCGTTTAGCGCCGTGAAGTATCGGGATTGGTATGGCTTCCGGGAGTTCTCGCTCGGCCCGCAAACCAACCTGATGGTGCACTTCATCGATCTGGTTCACTACGTCACCAGCGTCGAGTTCCCGCGCTACGCCGTCTCGCTCGGCGGCACTTACCACTGGAAGCAGAATGGCTATGACGTGCCGGATTCCATTGAGGTCGCCTACGAGTACGCGGAAGGGTTCATGGTGCGGTACTCCACCACTTTCGGCAACGGAGCCGGCAACTTCGCGAAGTGGTTTGGCACGCGCGGGACACTCGATGCGAAGAGCCTTTCCCCCCGCGCCACCTGGGAGATGACCGCCGATGGATCCGGCGAAGCGGATCGCATTGCGAAGCCCATCCTGTTTGAACCGCGCGAAGTGATTAGCCACATGCAGAACTTCCTCGATTGCGTGCGCAGCCGGCAGCAGCCGATTGCACCCATCGAGGCGGGATTCTCCCATTCCGTGGCCGTGTTGATGGCCGATGCCGCCCTCACGAAGGGCAGGCGCATGACCTACGACGCCGCGCAGCGCCGCATTCTGCCCGGTTAGGCGGAGTGCGCGAGATTGGACGCCGCATCCACAACCTCGTAGCCTGGAGTAGGATGCGTTCGAACCGTTCCATCTCGCTGCCGCTCGCCTTCGCGGCGACGTGCTGCCTCTGGTTCGTTTTCCTCTGGACCATGCAGCATGCCCCCTCCGGCCACCGCCCGGCAAGCAGTGGAGATTTCACCGGCTCCCGCTCCTCGGGCGGTCTTGCGAACACATTCGCGACCGCGGTCGTGAAGTTTTTCGACACCGAAGATCCGCGCGAAGTGAGCGGCGACGCCACGCCCGCGGAACCCTTTTTCGACGCCGAGATGGTCGAGTATCTCCCGCTGCCGAAGGCGAATCGGGTCGAGTTGTCCAAGGAACTCCCGGAGGTTTTCGACGATCCGTCGCTCACCCCGCGCAACCTCTTTCGCTCCGACGTGGATCTCGACGGCGATCACGATCTCGATCTGGCCCTGCTCGTCCGCCTATCGAAGACGGAAGCGCTTGGCGCAGTGCTCGAATACCTCGGCGAAGACCGATTCCGTCTTGCCGGAAAGTTCCATTGCCGCTACGAGCGCGCCGAGGATTTCAGCAAGTGCTTCACCATCGTCCTGACCGGTACTGGGAGGATGCATACCCTCAGCCGCACGAGTGACCCCGATTGGAGCGGACCTGCGAAGCAACAGCCATCCGGCAATCCGGCGGCCGGCCAACCGGAGCAGGAGGCCCGCGCGGCCGGGTGGCGGTGGATGCGGCTCGAAAAAGGCGCGCTGGCCGGGTACGGAACGATCGAAGAACCCGCGTGCGCGCCATCCCGCGGGGGAAGCACGGCGGCAACAGCATCCTCCACCGTCGCGCCCGTGCCGGGCGCCGCCGGGGATCTGCTTCGATTCATCACGCCCTGCGGAGCCACACCCGTTTGCCGCGTCTTCCGCTTCGATGCCGCAGCCAGACGAGTGGAAGCCGTTCCCGCTCCGCCCCCGGAGTTCTGCAAGGAGTAGCCGGTTCTACTTCAGCCAGATCCGCGCGGCCCCAATGGCGCTCGTCGCGCGCAATCGGAGGTTGTCCGCCGTCATCCAGAGCCAGCACGCATCGCGCCTCGCCCCGTCCGCGCGGATGTCACCCACGCTGATGCCCGCGTCGCCCACCGTGCTGACGTTGTTGGGCGCGCCATTCTCCGCGTTCCAGACGTCCACCAGTTCGCCGCGAAGGCTTTGCGCAAGAGCGGCCGTATCCGCCGCCGCCGGCCCCGAAAACCACACCGAAAAGCTGAGGCTGTGGAATACAGGCGCCTGCACCACGCGGAGGGAAATCGCCATCGCGGACGCAGCGGGAAGAATGCGGGGTAATTCCTCGCGGATGGTGTTCTCGACGTCGCGCAGTCTGCCCGCGCTCGCCTCCTCTCCCCACACTGGAGCCAGGTTGAATGCCAACTGCTCACCGAACACCGTCTTTGGCATCTCCTGGAAAGCAAAGAGGCTCACGGTTTGCTGGTGCAACTCATCGAGACCGGGGTTTCCCTGCTCGCTCGCCGGGAGAAAACAGTTCACGACAGCCGCATTCACCACTCCCACCGCCAGCGCGCGCCGAAACAGGAGCGCCAGCGCCACCGTGGCGGGGTGGGCAATCACTTGCACGGCATCCGGGTTCACCTCGAACGCCATCGGTTCCACGCTCGGAGCACGCAACTGGGCGCCCGGCACGGCGGCGAGACTCCCGCTGAGGTCAACCACGAAAGGGCGCGCCGGCCGCGCCGCCAGCATTTCCCATGCCCGGCGGGAGCTTGCCACTCCCCCGGCGAGGAGGACGACCGTGGCTGCGGCTAGACTCTCCTCATCCAGCGGGCTGACCATCACCGCCTCTCCGGCATCCTCCACCAAGCCCACTGCCTCGCCTTCCTCGGCGTCGATCAGTGAAAGGGAGACTACCCCGGGAAGCGCCTCAAAGACCTCCCGCAATTCTCTGCCGAGCAGCGTGCTGCCGCCCACCACCGCAAATGAGTTTTTCATCATGAATCGCCTTCGTGAATCAACGCCGCCGCGATGCGGGCGCCGCGCTTACACGGACATCGCTTCGTGGGATTCGCCCTCGGGAGTCTCGTCCCGCTTGCGGAACCTTCTCCACAGCGAAGACGCCTTCAGGACAAATCCGCTCAGCAAATAAACGGAAGCGATCGCCAGCAACACCACATGGGAATAGTTCCAGATGGCCCAGATCAGAATGCCGAACCGGATCAGCGAGAGCGGCTTGCGCGGTTGCAGCATCGCCAGATCCTTGAAGCTGATGTAGCGCCACGTGCTCACCATCAGTAGCGCAACTCCTCCCACCAGGAGCAGCCAGGCAAAGGAGAGGTAAGGGTCTGTCAGGGGTTGTGAATTTCCTGCGTAAACCAGGGCCGCAACCACGCCCGCAGCCGCGGGAATCGGCAGCCCCACGAAAAACCGGTGGTCCGGCTTCGCTTTGCCCGGTGGCGGCGCCGTCTGCACGTTGAAGCGCGCCAGCCGCGCCGCGCCGCACATGAGGTAAAGGAAAGCAACGAAGTAGCCCGCCTGCCGGAAGTGCTGCAGAATCTCCGGATCTCCTCCGAACGAGACAAACTGCACACCCCAGAAAAACGCCAGAATCGCCGGAGCGATCCCGAACGTGATCACGTCGGCGAGGGAATCGAGTTCCCTGCCGAAATCGCTGACCGTGTTCGTCATTCGGGCAATGCGGCCATCCAGGCCGTCCAGGACCACCGCGATCCCGATGCACTTCGCGGCAATTTCGAAATGCGGATTGAACCCAAGATCTCCCGCGCTCGCCAGGAGCGCGCCCTGGATCGCCTTGACAACGGCTAGAAATCCCAGAAAAATGTTGCCCGCTGTGAACAACGTGGGCATCGCGTAGGCCGCCTTGCGCGATCGCGTCATTGGAACGGGTGTCCCGGCCAAGCCGTCAGTGGGTGAACTCACAATTCTGCCTCCGCCCCCGCCTTGTTGAGGGGCTCGCGTCCTCCGCGAACCAGAGCCGCTGCCAATCGCCGCGCCAGGACGCTGCTGCCACCGGCCACCACGTCGTTCGGTTGCACCACGATTTCCCACTCCGGCCCCAGAAACACGTCCACGCGGGAACCGAACTTAATCATACCCACGCGCTCGCCTTTCTCCACCCGGTCTCCCACTTCGGGGTGGAAGACAATCCGCCGCGCGAGCAAACCGGCGATCTGGCTGAAGACGACAGTTGACCCGTCATCGGCCCGCACTTCCACAACGTTGCGCTCGTTTTCGTCCGAGGCATCCGCGCGCATCGCATTCACGAACTTTCCCTTGCGGTAATCCACGGCCGAGATCCGGCCGCTCACGGGGCTGCGGTTCACATGGACATCAAAGACGCTCAGAAAAATCGAGATGCGCTGCTGCTGATCGCCGAACGGTTGAATCATTGCCACGCTGCCATCGGCGGGCGAGACGATCACATCCCCATCCGGGATCTTCCGCCCAGGATCGCGAAAAAAGAACAGGAAAAAGGCGGCGGCTACAAATAACGGCAGCCCAAGACGAGGGTCGAGCCATTGCCCCACCGCGATACCTGCGGCCGCAAACGCGGCCGCGAGAAATATGCCATCCTTCACCATGTGCAAACCGTTGCCGAAAACTACTGTTCTCATTCTGGCAGCACCAGCCTGTGGGAACAACGGGGAAACGCGCCGCGGATCTTGCAGCCGCATTGCGCGACAGACGGGAAGCCGCCCGGAATGAGACTGCGCAGACACTCGAAATATCAGCGCAAACCACTCAACAATCGTGCGCGGATAAGGAGTAGAAGCACGCTCTCCGCTGAAGATCATGGACAAATCTCAAATTCGAGCATCCTTGTAACTGGTTGATATTCCGCTAGTTATAAATCTTTGTTGTCACTCCTCGCCCGAGTATGCTAAAACTTTAGTGGTGGCCACGGTGAATTGTGGCAATCCGCTCACGACGGTTGGAAGACATCTCTTTTGACCGAATCAAAGCAAATTCTTGGAGGAATGGGTTATGGACATTCGCCCACTCTACGACCGCATTGTGGTCAAACGAGTTGAAGAAACCGAGTCGAAATCCGCCGGTGGACTGATTATCCCGGATTCGGCGAAGGAAAAGCCCCAGG
>JADLCF010000396.1 GCA_020847315.1 Bryobacterales bacterium
CGCGCCAAATTCCCGCTACGCCCGCCTCTACAATCCCTCTGAGTGCGAAGCCGGGCAACCAGCTCAACCGTCCCGGACAAACGAAAGGAAGCAGAGCCATGAAGTCCACCAATCCGAATCCGATCGAGTTCACGAAGCGAGCCAACGAACACGCCCGCGAGCAACGCCAAACGGACTTCCTCCGCCATCTCGCCCAGGGCGAATCCATCGCCGACGCCTGCGTCCTCGTTGGCGTCACCGGCTGGTGTTACGAAAAATGGCGCAACCGCTCCAAGGACTTCCGCGATGCCGTCCAAAGTGCCCGCGAATCCCACCGCCGCGGCATCCTCAGCGGATTCCACACCGCCGACGCCTATGCCCGCATGCTCCTCGACGCCATCCAGCGCGACGAATCCCTTCCCGCCGCCCTCCGCTACCGCGCCTCGAAATCCCTCCTCTCGCGCAAAGGCAAAGCCGATTGGCTCCCCGAGCCCATCCCCGCCGACGCCGCCCCGCTCGCCCCCTTCGAAGACGTAGAAGACGAACAACCCGAAGCGAGCCCCCACGCCGAATCCGCTCCCGCCCCGCCTCAATCGCACAACGAGAGTAGCGGCCAAGCCATCCCAAACCCCAAGCCCGCCGGCCCGATTATCGTCAACGCCACCGCGTCCGCCGTAAACGAGCGTATCCCCTCCGATTCCCTCATCCCGGCGTACGGATCAAATCCGGAAAATCCGGACAAAACTCCGCACCCCCAATTCGCCGCTAACTCTCTGGAACATCAACAAGATCCACCCATGCCACCGGCATCCGGCCGCCCCGCGGAATTTTTCAACAATCCGGAAATACCCCATCCCGCCCCGCCTGCGGAAATCCACGCAGACAGCCATCCGGCAGTCCACGAAAACGAGCGCCTATCCGCGGCAAACGCCGCCGCCCCCGCCGCAAGCACCGCCCCATCGGACCCATCGCCCGCCACCACACTCAGCCAAACCTGGCTCAGCGCCCATTTCCTTCACGGCCACGAAAGCCCCAAAGCCTTCGAAGCCCTCCTGAACAACCACATTCACGCCTACGCGCCTGCCACGCCCGCCGAAGAACTCCTCATCTTCCGCATCACCCAGAAAGCCTGGCTCCTCCGCCGTCTCGAAACCTGGGAGCGCGTCATCGCCGATTCAAGAGTCGCCGACGTCCGCCAGAAACACCCGAACGCGGCCGCCCCGGCCTGCATCGCCCTCTCCCTCCTCGAAGCGAAAGAAACCAGCCAAACCCGCTTCTACGAACGCACCGCGAAACTCCGCCAAGAACACGAAGCCGCCCTCGACCGCCTCACCTCCAAGCTCGAAATCCAACAACTCCGCCGCCAAGCCGCCCAGCTCCGCGCCCAGCGCGAAAACCCGCCATGCCCCACGAGCCGCCCGCGCCTCTCCTTCGCCCACATCCGAGCTTCGATGCAGCATGCTCCGGGAGAGCTCACTTCCGAGGAAAGAATTTACAAGGCTGTATGATATTAGAAACACTTCGGAATAAAATTGAAACTGTCTTCTGGGGAAGGGCTCTTGATGCGCTTGCCGACTCTTAGCCTAATTGTGCTCGCCATCCTGCTGCCGGGCGTGTCCGGCCAGACGGCGCCAAGCGGCACGCCGGTCCGTGACCTGCACGCCCAGCCAGTCGAGAAACCCGACACCAATCCGAACATCCTCACCCCTCAGGAGTTGCAGGCGGGCTGGCGCCTCCTCTTCGACGGGAGAAGTTTCCATGGCTGGCGGAACTTCCGCAAGGCCTCCGTGGTGGCGGATCGCTGGACGGTGGAAGAGGGGTGCCTGCACCTGCACGGGCGGAATTCCGGACGGCTCACCGGCGGAGACCTGATCACCACGGAATCCTACGCTAACTTTGAGTTCGCGTTCGAATGGATGGCCGGGCCGGGCGTCAACAGTGGCGTGAAGTACCTGATCGACGAGTACTTCGCGCCCAGCCGTTCCCCGGTATCCTTCGAGTATCAGATTCAAGTGGAGGAAGACCCCGCCAAACCCCGGCGCAAGCCGATCCACAGCACCGGAGCACTCTATGACATGATCCCGGCGTCGGGGGGCGTCATCCGCCCCGCCGGGATGTTCAACGATAGCCGGGTCGTGGTGAATGGAACTCACATTGAGCATTGGTTGAACGGCGAGAAGGTGCTGGAATTCGACCGCGACAGCCTTCGGTTCCGCGAACTGGTGGCAAAGAGCAAGTTTTGGAAATGGCCCGGCTTCGGGCTGAATGTGGCCGGGCATCTCGGGCTGCAGGATCATGGCGGCGAAATCTGGTTCCGTCGCCTTCGGGTGAAGCCCCTTGGCGCGAAGGCATCCTTGCCGCTCCGCTCGTCGGCTTACTCCGAAGAGGCATCCACGGCGGTGAACCCGTAAAATGGAGGGCAGTGAATCTGCCGTCTTCGATTCGTATCCTTCACGCGGGCGATATCCCGCGAATTCTATCGATTGCTCATACGGTTGGATGGACCCAAACCGCCCCGGATCTCGAGCGGATGCTGCGTTACGCCCCGGACGGGTGCTTTGGGTTGGAGTTGCCGCCGGAAGGCGAATGGCAAGGGGGCTTGGTGAGCACGGCCATGGCCTTCTCTCATGGCCTGGAACTGGGTTGGATCGCGATGGTGCTTACCGACCCGGCCTTTCGCGGCCAGGGTCTCGCCAGCCGGTTGATGGAACACGCGATCCAGCACCTGCGCGAGCGCGGCACCCATTGGATTAAGCTGGACGCCTCCGATCTGGGCAGGCCCATTTATGAACGAATGGGGTTCGCGGCGGAGAACTTGATGGAGCGGCGATTGCGCATCGCCTCCCCGCTGCCGCTGCTTCCTTCCGCGCTTCGGATCGAGGAGAGCGATGCCATGCCGATGGCGCTGGATTATCATGGCTTCGGCGCGGATCGCGGGCGATTGCTCCGCATGCTCGCCGGCATCGAAGGCGCGCGAACGGCGGTTCTTGCGGGCGGGGGCGGGTACGCGATCCTCCGCCCGAATAGCCGGGGTTCGCAACTGGGCCCGATGGTCTGCGAGAACGCGGCTGCGGCGGAGACGCTGTTGCGCTGGGCGATCGAACAATCGGACGGCCGTACCGTTCAATGGGACCTGATCCGGGAGAACGAATCGGCCCGCGCGCTCGCCGATGCTTATGGGTTTGAGACGCATCGCCTGTTGCACCGGATGGCCCTTGCCGGGGTGGATGCGCCGCCGCCGTTCGCGGGGCTTGCGGATCTTGTCTACGCAATCGCCGGGTTTGATTTCGGATAAGCGAAGCCCGGCTGCGGGGCAGGGTACAGCCCTCCGTAACCAGGAAGTGGGAAACCTATTCCCAGGGAAGCAGCCGGCGCATGTTCTCCGGCTTCGTCTTGAGCGTCAACAGGCCCCCGATGCCGCCAAGTTCGCCGCGTACCTCAATCGCCGTCCCGATGTGCCCAAGAGCTTCCTGGCCGAGGCTGTCACCGTTTGGATTCAGCAGCAGAGCCGCCCGCTCATTGCCGTGAGCATCGCGCATCACCAGCACCGGCGGAATGCCGCCGCGAATCGCATTCGACGCCGGGGCAATCACCCAACTGCCGGAGCCCGGCTCCTGATATCCTGCGTACGATTTCAGGTCGAGGATTTCGCCGCGCAGCACGGCCTCGCCCAATTCTCTCGGAGGAGATGGTTCTGGGAACTCCACGATTCGCTGGATGCGCTGAATGGATGCCTCGTCCACTTCGATCGACGTCAAAGTTCCGTTGTAGATCAGCTTTCCACTGAGGGTAACGGGCACTCCGTCAAAGCGACGAGACATTTGCGAAAGGCCGTGAAAACCGGGCGCCACGAGAGGGTAGATCGAATAGTTGGCGAACGCTCCGGGATCCTGCCGGCGAAGGACCCACAATGCGGGGATGGGCTTTTCCCGGTAGATCCCTTCGAAGTCCTGGCGGATATCAAACTCGAAACGGCCCCTGCTGATGGCCGGTTGCGAGAGCGATAGCACCACCGCGCAGAGCACGAGAAAAGCGGCGCAGATAAGCACGATCTGCAAGAGTGAAGGACGCATCGTCAGTTCGCCTCCTTCCCGGAGACGTCCGTCGTATCGAATCCGGCCGCCTTCCGTTGGGAAGAGACCACGCCGCGTTCAGATTGGATCTGTCCGGCGGAACTCGCGGCTCGCCCTTTCTGACCGGGAACCGGAAGTGGGGCGGATTCAAACCCTAATGGATGGGGCATGGGATGGACGTAGATGCAGCCGTCCACCAGTTTTACAGGGAATGTCGGCACGCAGTAATCGCTTGGCGGGGGCGCGAGGCCATTCTGGGGAAAGAAGAGGGCGCCATGCCACGGACAACGCACACAGCCGGCCGTCATGCCGCCTTCCCCCAAGGGACCGCCTTGATGAGGGCAAACATTGGAAATGGCGGAGATGCCTTGCCAGTGGCGGAACACTGCCACGCGCTCGCGGCCCGCCCGCACGATGCGCGCGTGGCCCATGGGGATCTCATCCGGCCGGCAAACAGGCACGAACCCCTCGGAATCGGGTGTGAGTTCCACGTGGTCTTGCGCCCATTCACGCGCTGCCGCTTTCCGATGCAGCACAAGCAGCGCGATCATACCGGCGGCGAGCAGGATCGCATAGATCGGATTCCGGGATTCCTGAATCACGCCCAGAACCGCGTGCAGTAGGATGAGCGCATAGGCCGCGTAACCAAGCATGTGCAAGCGCTTCCAACCTTCCGGCGAGAGGTAAGCGATCCAGAAATCGTGGCTGGTGGCGGTCTGAGCCGCGAGGATCAGCAGGGCGGCGAGGCCGAAGACCTCAAACGGCCATTCCCGAGGAGACAAAAATTGCAAGTTGCCGAAAAGGATGCTGGCAAGCGGGTTGAGCACCCCTCCCGTGTGACGCAGGATGGTCGAAAGTCCGGCATGCGCCGCGGCAACGAGAAACATCACCACGCCCAGATGCCGCCGATGCGGGATCAGCACGGTGAAAGCCGGGTTAAGCCGGCTGAGCGGCCCAATCGCCAGGATCAGGTTCAGCAAGAGCACGGCCAGGGTTGCGAAAGCGCGCGTCAGAACAGCGCCGATCTCTACGTAATCCGGCTTGGAGATGCCGCCGAGCGAGATTGCCACGAAGAGCGAGAGATAGATGAAGATGCAGCAGAAGAGCGCGAGATCGAAGATCGCCTTCTGCCTGGTCCACTGAATCGCTCGATAGGGGTTGGTCATGGCGCAACAAGAACTCGTATCTCTAGGCTGGCGGCGGTAGCGGCGCCTGGGAAATCAACACTCTCTGCCCAAGGCTATAAATCACTAGATAACCCTGCAGGAAGTCGGCTTGTGGCGGCAACCGGAACACCTGTGGAGTCCGCGGGTCCAGCACCCCCAAAAGGAAGGCGCCGGGCGGCGGTTCATCGAATGCAGAACGCTTCGAAGACCAGTAGACCAGCAGGTCGGGCTGGCGAAGAGATTCGGGAGAGATCACCCGCACCCATCGCCGCACACCGCCCACCGAACCGGCGATGGGCTCCCGGAAAATCTCCACGCGCACCGGAACCGTCCTCTCGACCGCTTCGCTCTCCGCGCTTGCCGCCTTGCCCGGCTCCGGCTCAGCCGAGGCGGGAAGCGTGAGCAGTTGCGGATCGGGAATCGTCGTGGAAACAGGGCCTCGATAGCCCAGCAGGCCGCCGATGAAGATAGCCGGCAGCAGCCAGGTAAGCCAGCCGAAAATGCGGCGATGGAGTTGGCGGAGGGCAAGCGTCATCGATCTTGGCCCCCCCAGCCATCCATTTCGCCGGCTGTGCGCGCGGCAAGTCCGCCTGGAGTGGAAGACGGCGCATCCAACGGGAATGGCCGTCCGTGCGGAGGCTTCGCGGCTACCCCGTCCGCGCCGATCTTCAGGATGAGCGGCCAGAGCAGCGCGGCGCCCGGGATCAACAGTAGACGGAACGGGAAACTACCCACGGAGGCGCGGCCATTGAAGCCGGCAGCCACCACGGAGGCGAATCGCACTCCCACCGCGAGTCCGATCGCGGCATAAAGCAGCGCCAACCCCAGCAGGGCATCTCCCACCACCACGATCAACGGCTGAATCCTTCCCGCGCGCAGCCATGCCTCACCGGCGGGTGCGCCAAATGGACTGAAAATGGAATACCTCAGTCTAGCGCGAGTTGCCTCGCCAACGCCGGAGGCCCGCTACCGGATCGAGTGGCGGCGGCAACGCGGGGTGCAAACTTTGTGCTTGCCCGGTGGAATTACCACCCCTATACTTGCTTAATGGCTTCGGGAGGACGATTCATGCTTCACCGTCTGTTGTTTTTTCTGCTGCTTGGCGGCACTGCGCTTCTGGCTCAGAGTGCGAGCTTACAAGGGGTTGTCAGCGATTCAACCAAGGCGACCATTCCGGGCGCCACGGTCACGGTCACAAACATCGAAACCGGGGTCGCCGCCATGAACACCACAGGGCAGGATGGCCGCTATTTCTTCGCGAGCCTCAACCCTGGGTTGTACCGCATCGATTGCACGGCCACGGGATTCTCTAATCAACAAGTGGCTTCGGTCCGCTTCGAAGTGAATCAGGCGGCGAGGCTCGACTTTGAGTTGCGGCCGGGCACGGTGAGCGAATCCATCGAAGTTTCCGCGGCAGCCGTGATTCTGAATTCGGAGAACACGGAGGTCGGCCAGATCATCGATTCCAAGCGGATTCTGGAGATGCCGCTCAATGGGCGCAACTATCTGCAACTGGCGCAGTTCACGGCGGGCGCTCTGCCGGGCGGCGGCCAGGGGACGGGCGCGCGCGGCCGCGAGGAGGGCCAGTTCGCCGCCGTGGGGATGCAGATGGCGCAGAATAACGTTCTGCTCGACGGCAACGACAACTCGTCCCGCACTTCCGGCGGTCCCTTGGGGTTTCAGGCGCAGCAGGTGAAGCCGCCCGTGGATGCGGTGGCCGAGTTCAAGGTGGTTACGAACAATATGAGCGCGGAGTACGGTTACCGCGCCGGAGCCAAGGTGATCGTCACTTCGAAATCGGGCACCAACCAGTTGCACGGGTCCGCTTACGAGTTCCTGCGCAATGAGAAACTGGATGGCGCGAACTTCTTCGCGAACCGCACGGGGAGCAAGAAGCCCACCTACCGGCAGAATCAGTTCGGTGCGTCGCTTGGTGGCCCCGTGTTCATCCCGAAGTGGTATGACGGGAAGAATCGTACGTTCTTCTTTGGATCTTTCCAGGGGACGCGCATTCGGGAAGGGCAAACCTACACCCAGTCGGTGCCTTCGCGCGATATCATCGAGCGGCTCGATTTCAACAGGCAGCCGTCCGTGCGCAACAAGATCTACGATCCACTTACGACGACGGGCTCGGGAGCGGCCGCAACACGCAAGCAGTTCGTGAACAACATCATTCCGGTCAACCGGGTGGATGCGATCGCCATGGCCGTGGCGAGATTGTATCCGGCCTCGAACATTTCCGGTAAGGATGACGAGCCCAATAACTACTTCTTTTCTCCGAACGACGCCGACGACGCCGATCAGTACGATCTTCGAGGCGACCACAATTTCAATGACAATCACCGGGTGTTTGTCCGGTACTCACTGCGCGACCAGTTTGTCAATGAACCGGGAACGCTGCCTTTCCCCGCAGTTGGCGGCCAAGGCCAGACGACCATACTGAAGGGTCACAATATCGCCTCGGCGCTGACCAGTTCGCTCACCCCGGCGATTCTGAACGAACTCCGGTTTGGGTGGTCGAAGTTCGACACGGCATTCGACGTCGCGGAAACGGAGGATCGAAACGCCCAATTGGGCATTCTCAATGCGCCGATCGATACCTACGATCCCAAAGGCATGCGCGGGATGACCCGCTTCAGCCCAGGTGGATTCGCGGAAGTGGGGACACGCAGCTTTTGGCCGAACGTGAACAACCTGAACAACCTGATGTTCGGCGATACCGTAACCGCGCTGAAGGGCCGCCATACGATGAAGTTCGGCGCCGAGCACCGCAGGCAGCGGGTGTACCGGGATTCCACGCGCTTCGGGCGGGGCAATTTCACCTTCGACACGCGCTTCACCGCGCAGAGCCCAAACAGCGGCACGTCGCGAGGCAATACGGGGAATAGCATGGCGACGATGTTGCTTGGCTGGGTGAGCGGCGGCACCTTTGGCAACAACCAGGGGGAGGAAGTCGATGTGCCGTACTGGGGTTTCTTCGCGCAGGACGACATCAAGCTCTCGAACCGCCTGACGTTGAATGTAGGGTTGCGCTACGAACTGTTCTCGCTGGCGCGCTTTCCGGATGCGAAGAATCAGCAGATCGCCAGGTGGCTCGCCGCGCCATTCAATGTTCCGGCATTGGCCGACGAGAAACTGGTCTACCCCTCGTCATCCTCCGATATCGGCGGCAAGAACGACCGCAACAATTTCGCACCGCGCATCGGCCTCGCGTGGAGCGTGAATGACAAGACAGTCATCCGCACGGGGGCCGGCATCTTTTACGGTGAGCCGAATTCGCTCTCCACGGAGGGGGCGAACTTCCGTTCCAGCGCTCCAAAACATACGGAAATCACGATTCAGAACAACAACGTGAGCACGGACTATTTCGTGAACCGGGGCTTCCCGGCGTTCGACAACAGCGTGATCCGCCCCGGCGTCGCGATGTACTCCTTCCCGGAGAGGCGCCGGAATCTGCAAGCGCACCAATGGTTCTTCGATTTGCAGCGTACGTTGCCGGGCGATACGCTGCTCACCGTGGGCTACGCGGGTACATCCGCGCAGAACCTCTTCAACACGACGAACATCAATCAGCCGTTTACTCCCAGCGCCACGGTGAATGCGAATCAACGTTTGATTCGGCCGCAGTTCAGCAGCGTCACGTATCACGATACGATGCTGCGCTCCAACTATAACGCTCTTACGGCGAAGGTGGAGAAGCGTTTTTCCAAGGGCTTGACCTATCTGGGTTCCTTCACCTATTCGAAGAATATCGACCAGGGGAATGAAGACCTTTTCGATGGCGGTCAGGGCGCGGTGAATCCCTACAACATAACGCCGGAGCGAGCGCGCTCCAACATGGACCGCACGTTCGGCTTCATCAGTTCCGTCGTTTACGAACTCCCCTTCGGGAAGGGGCGCGGTTATCTGCAATCCGGCCCGGCATCGTGGATTCTGGGCGGATGGCAGTTGGGTGGAATTGTGAGCTTGTATTCGGGATTCCCGATTCCGCACACGTTTAACGTCAACAATCAGAATCTCGGCGTGGTTCGCGGAGATTACGTTCGTAGTCCGAATCTTCCGTCCAGTGAGCGGACGATCGACCGCTGGTTCGATACGGAATTTCTAGTTGCGTCCCAGCCGGGAGTATTCTCCAACGCGGGCCGCAATCTGATCGTGAGCCCTGGAGCCAAGAATCTGGACGTGATGGTAGCCCGCGATTTCCCGATGCTGTGGGAGGGACACGAAGTGCAGTTCCGCTTCGAAAGCTTCAACTTCACGAATACGGCGAACTTCGGCCGGCCCGCGACAAATGTGGGGACCCCAGCAGCCGGGGCGATCACCACGGCAGCGGATCCCCGCCGCATTCAATTCGGCTTGAAGTACGTGTTTTAAGAACGGGCACAGGGCGATGCCCCGCAGCGGGCATCGCCCAAATTGATCGCACCCGCCATTCGGGATGGCGCCACGCTTGCGACCTGCCGTGAAAGAATGGAAGCAGTCATCGTGGCTTTCATGTCTTGTTTACACAATCTGGAATTCTCGGGAACCCGGCGAAGACGGCGTTGTCTCCGGCTCTCACTTTGCCTGGCGCTGGCTGCGCTCGCCGCCGGGCTTCTGCTCAGTTGCACGCCACCCAAGGTAACGCTGACGCTTCCCGCGCAAGTCGGGGCGTGGCAGCGGTCCGCGGAAACACCCATCGATCCGGCGTCTTTCCCGGATGTGCTTCGCCGGCTGGATGCGGTCCGCGGGGTTCGCGCGAGCTACAGTAACGCCAGTTCCAGCGTGCAGGCGACGGTGTATGAGATGCCTTCCCCGACCTCGGCATTCGAAGCCGTGCAGACCTATCCGCGGCATGCTGGTGAATTCTACTTCCAGAAAGGGGCGAGTTTCGTCGTGCTGGGCCTCGCGGAACTTGCGGCCGAGGGACGGCGTCCCTTTCTATTGGACTTCCAGAAAGCGACCGTTCCGGATGGGCCGGAGGCCAAGCAGAACTAGTCGAGACTGAACCGCATGACGCCGCAGGCCGTCCATCCCGCGATACGAGCCCACGAGCCTTCCGGGCGGCAGGGCGCGAGGGACATCCGCCCGGTGGATCTGTTCTTTGAGTTCTCCACTCTGGGGCTGGTGCTATGCGGCTACCTGGCCATGCTCAGCACGGGCACGCTCGATGTGCCGACCTCCTCCGTGGTGTGCATGGCGTTGCTTTACCGCGCCGTATCTTTGTTTGGGTTTGCGCCGCAGCGGCTGCCGGGGTGGCTGATCGGCACGCTCACCGTGGTCTCTATTGCACTTTATCCGGCCGACATCTTCTGGTGGTCCGGGGACTTCATCCAAGCGACGGTGCATCTGATCTTCTTTCTGGCCCTGGTGAAGCTGCTCTCCGCTCAAGGCAACCGCGATCATCTGGCGTTGCTGGTGCTCTCGTTCCTGTTGCTGGTGGTGGCGGCGATCCTGAGTTCGGACTTTCTCTATTTCGTATTTCTGCTGGGATTTCTGACCTTCAGCGTGATGTCGTTCACCAGCCTGGAATTGCGACGCTCGTTTGCAATGCACAAGGTGGTGGCGACGGGCGCCCGGCGCTTGCCCTTGCGCCTCACGATGGTGAGCCTGTTGATCTCGGGCGGGATCCTGGCAATGTCTCTGGGGCTGTTCTATGCGCTTCCCCGGTCCGCCAAAGCCGTGCTGAATCAGTTCCTGTTGCAGCGGCCCGCCAGTTCGGGCTTCGCGAGGGAGATGGTGCTGGGGCGGTATGGCGAACTGACGCAGAACCCCACCGTTGTGATGCGGATTCGCGAGATCGATCTCAACGAATCCAGCGGCTCTCCCCCTTTCCCCACGCATTGGCGGGGCGCCACGCTCACGCACTTCGATGGCAGGCGATGGAGCAACCCGAACCAGCGCGGAGAGCTCGTCCGGATCAACGCCAACGAGATCTTCCTGGCATCGCCCGCGCAGCGCCGCCGGGCGGGAGCGCGTGGAGGATATGAGGTTCACGTCTCTCCGCAGTTGGGCGAGTATCTGTTCCTGCCCGGCCTCGCGGAGTTTCTCCGGATCGAGCAGGATTACCTCTTTCGCTACCCGGACCGCACGGTGCGCCTTCCGCTAGCCCCGAAAGAGGATCTCCAATACGCGGCGTTCAGCTACTTCGATGGAGAGAAGGAGTTGGCCGAAGGGCGGATGGCTTCGTTGAGCGCCACGGAACTGGGCGCGATCCGAGGGGAAGATCTGCTTCATTTGCCGTCCCTGGACCCGCGTATCGAAGAGTTGGCGCGCAGCGTCACCGAGGGCTACAGCAACCCTCTCGACAAGGCGCGCATTCTGGCCTCATACCTCCGGGGCAACTATCACTATCGCCTCGGAAAGAGTCGCGCTGCGGGAAGTGACCCACTTGCCGCTTTCCTGTTCGAGACTCGCGAAGGGCATTGTGAATACTTCGCTTCCGCCTTGGCCGTGATGCTGCGCACGCTGGGCATCCCCTCGCGCGTAGTGACGGGCTTTCTGGTGACGGAGTACAACCCGCTAACGGGCTGGCATGTGGTGCGCATGTCCGATGCGCATTCTTGGGTCGAGGTCTGGCTGCCGGAGCGGGGCTGGTACGGCTTCGATCCCACGCCCTCTTCGCGCCAACTCCCGATGTCGCAGTTGATGTCGCGCTTCCGGCTATGGAGAGATGCCGCGGACACTTTCTGGCAGGATTGGGTGCTGGCCTACGACCTGGGCCGCCAGTTGACACTCGCGGGAAGCGCGGAATCCACCAGCCGGGGCGCGCGCGATTTCAGCCTGCACGTATTTGAGGCGATGGGGGCGCCCGATTTGAAGCGCATTGCGGGATGGATCTTCCCTTTGGGCGCTGGAGCACTGGCGTTGGCGCTGGCATGGCGGTTTTGGCTGAGAGACTTTTGGATCCACCGGAAACGACTGGTGCGCTTGCGCGCGAGTTCCGGCGAGGAGCCCTCTCGTATCTATGCCAAGACGCTGCGGTTGCTGGCCGACCGGGGCTACGTCAAGCCTATATGGCAGACAAGCACGGAGTTCGCCGACGGAATGGCCGGATTCCCCGGGATGGGGTGGCTGCGGGATTTCACCGATGCCTACCTGGGGGCCCGCTATGGCGGCGGCGAAGAAGCGCTGGACCGGCTTCGCAGTCTGGCCTCGCAAGCTGCCACGGCGCCGCGTCGATAGACGTTGACGAGTGCCCATTGGGGATGTATTTGAGATGCGGGAATCTGTTCCGGCGAACCGGCGGCCAGTGGGGAGACTCGTTGGGGTTGAGAAAAAAGCAAGGATGCTTCCGCGGCCTATTTTCCTTCCTAAGTGATTTGAATGGAGAGGGTTAGGCCGGAAAGAGTTTTGTCCGGTTTTTCCGGATTTTCCGGGTTTGATCCGGACGAAAGTTTCTCGCAGACGGGTGAGGTCTGAGAGGGTTGCTGAAGAAGCAGGGAGCCCTCGGACTGGTCTTTCGGAC
Organism: Bryobacterales bacterium; assembly: GCA_020847315.1. Taxonomy (GTDB): domain Bacteria; phylum Acidobacteriota; class Terriglobia; order Bryobacterales; family Bryobacteraceae; genus JACTMJ01. The sequence continues at coordinate 12,666 of JADLCF010000396.1, forward strand.
CAGCCCGAGGGCGCATGGGCCGTGGGGCGATTCAGTTGTCGAAGAACTTCGCGATGCGC
>JADLCF010000397.1 GCA_020847315.1 Bryobacterales bacterium
GCGGCATTGCTGCTGCTGGCGCTGGGCGCGATTGCCCAAACGGCGCAAATCACGGGACGGGTCGTGGACAGCTCCGACGCTGTCATGCCGAACGTAACCGTGGAAGTCACGAATGAAGGCACCGGAATCGTGCGCAAGGGCGCAACAAATTCCGAAGGGTATTACACCGTGCCCCTGCTCACCCCTGGAGATTACCGGATGCTCGTCACGGCTGAGGGCTTTCGCCCAGCGAGCCGCGAAGCCATCACGCTGACCGTAGACCAGATTGCCCGGATCGACTTCACCATGGCCCTCGGCAGCGTGGCCGAGACGGTCACCGTCACCGGCGAAGTGCCGCTGCTCGAAACCCAGTCCGGCGCTCTTCGCGGCCTTGTCGACCAGCAGCGCATTGTGGGCTTGCCGCTCAACGGCCGGGACATGACGCAACTGCTGGCCATTCAGGGCGGCGTAATTCCTCGCGGCAGTTCAGGCGGCGAGGGCAATGCGTTCGCCGTCAACGGCACCAGAGGAAATGGCGTCGCCTACAATCTCGATGGCGGCACGAATACGAATTCCTACCGCAACTTCAGCGGAATCTTCCCTAACCCCGATACCGTGCAGGAATTCAGCATCCAGAAGAACAACTTCAGCGCGGAGTTCGCGAACGCCTCCGGCGCGGTCGTGAATGTCGTCACCAAGTCCGGCACGAACGATTTTCATGGGTCCGCCTTCTATTTCCTGCGCAACGCCGAGTTCAACGCGCGCAACTTTTTCGCCGCCAGCCGGGATACCTTGAAGCGGAACCAGTTTGGTGGCACGCTTGGCGGGCCGGTGATCCGCAATAAGGCATTCTTCTTCTTCGGCTATCAGGGGACCATTGTTCGCAGCGATCCCAATCTCACCCGGCAATTCCTGCCTACGGCGGCGATGCGCGAAGGGAATTTCTCCTCCCTCAGTAGCGCGATCCGCGATCCGCTTACCGGGAAGCCTTTTGCCAACAATCAGATTCCATCAGGGCGCATCAGCGGCGTCACGTCGAAACTGTTGCCTTACCTCCCCACGCCGCTCACGCCGACCGGGGAACGTTTCGTTGGCGCCGCCCTGCGGCCGAACGAGCGTGAATACACTGCGCGCGGAGACTATGACCTCGCCAGCCACCGTCTCACTGGCCGCCTCTTTTGGTATAACTTCCAGCGCCCCTTTACCGGTGACACGCAGGATCTCGCTTCCATGTTCTCGGCCGACATCGGGAAAAGCACCCAGCCTTACCGCCAGCTCACGCTCAGCGACGCCTGGACGGTTGGCCCAACAGCCCTGAACAGTCTCACGGTGGCGTTGCGCACGCAGAAAGCTCACAACGATTGGACGGCAGTGGATCTCCCCACGGACTTCGCGCAAGCCGGCGTGAAGGGAATTGCTGTAAAGGATCCCGCAAGCCTTTATGTCGCGGTTAGTGGCTATTTCACGGCGCGGCCGGGCTGGAACTACGTGCGCGACGATAAGGATTGGCAGGTTAACGATATCGTTACTCTGTTGCGCGGCAAGCATGAGATCAAGTTCGGCGGCGAATACATGCACGTCAGCAACGTCATCAAGAATGATTACCGCACGATGGGCAATTTCACGTTCAATGGTTCCAACACCGGCAACGCCATGGCGGATTTCATCCTCGGTGACGTCTATCAGTTCTGGCAGGGTGGCGGTGAGTTCAAGGACCTGCGCGGAAATCGCTTCGGCCTTTTCGTGCAAGACGCCTGGAAGGCTACTCCCACGCTCACCCTTACGGGCGGCCTGCGTTGGGATCCTGTTTCTCCTTACTCCGACAAACTGGGCCGCGTCCAGTGCTTTGAGCCGAACGCTCAATCCACCCGCTTCCCGAATGCGCCGCTTGGTTATCTGAATGCGGGCGATCCGGGTTGCCCGGAAGGGGGATTCCCCAGTTACAAAGGCGCTCTGGCGCCCCGCGTCTCCTTCGCGTGGAACCCCGGCAACGGGAAGACCGTGTTTCGCGGTGGGGGCGGTCTGTTCTGGAATCCGCAGTTCACGGTGCTCTACAACGGCTTTGTGAACGCGGCTCCCTTCAGCCCCCAGATGACGTTCTACGGAGTCCCCTTCAATGATCCGTACGGCAGCATCTCCAATCCTTTCCCGAACTCCTTTGCTCCTTTCGATGCTCCGAAGGATTCCACCTTCGTTCTGCCCCTTGGACAGTTGGGAACGTTCAGCCAGGGCTTCCGGCCCAGCTTCATGGAGTCTCTCAACTTCACCGTGGAGCATTCGGTGACGCCGAACACGGTGGCGCGCGCCACCTATGTGGGCAATTTTGGACGGCACCTAAGCTACAACCGGGACATCAACTTCGCACGCTACGCCGCGGGAGCGACTACCGGGAACATCCAGAAGCGCCGGCCTTATGCGAACTATGGCGCCATCCTGATGGCCGATGTCGGGGCGAACTCTTCCTACAATGCCCTGCAGCTGGGGTTGGAGCGCCGCGTGAGCAAAGGCTTCAGTGTCGAGGCGAATTACACATGGTCCGCTTCGATTGATGACGTCTCCGAAGACACCACCCCAGGGCAATCGGGCTCGATCCCGAACCCCCTTTCCCGCCTGGCGAATCGCGGACGCTCGGAATTCGATAATCCGCATCGTTTCGTGGCCAGCTACGTTTGGGCGCTCCCCACACTGGAAACGGCGCATCCCTTTGCGCGCGCCATCCTAGGGGGATGGGAAAGCTCCGGCATTGTCACGCTGCGGAACGGGTTCCCCTATACCGTGGGCTCCGGCACAGACCGATCGCTTTCGGGCATTGGCGCGGATCGGGCCGATATCATCGGGGATCCCAACCTCAGTGGCGACCGCGATAAGAAGGATTGGATCGCCCAATACTTCAACTCGAAAGCCTTCCGCGTGGCGGAACTGGGAACTTTCGGAAACGCGCCGCGCGCATTGATGAGAGGCCCGGGTTCGGTAAACTTCGACTTGAGTCTGGTGAGGAATTTCAAACTCCAGGAACAACTGAATTTGCAGTTCCGGAGCGAGTTCTTCAACGCCTTCAACCATGCAAACTTCAGCAACCCGTTTTCGTCCGCGAACAATGCAACGCGGCTCGGGCGCATCGAAAGCGCTTCCGATCCGCGCATCATTCAGTTCGCGCTGAAGTTGCAATTCTAGGTCCGTTCAAGAGGTGTCGAAATGCGAATGCGCTGTCTGCTGTTCTGCCTGATTGCCGTCTCGTTGGCGTGGGGGCAGCCTCGGGGGGATGCCGCCGGGGAGTACGTGAGCCTGTTGGATCAGTTGCTTGAGAATCGATTCGAAGCAAACCGCGTCGAACGGGATCGGGCGCTGGCATCCATGACGTCGAAACAGCAAGTGCTGGCGCGGCAGCAGCGCGTTCGCGATCGTTTTATCGCCGAGTTGGGGGGACTTCCAACCACGAAGTCTCCCCTGAAGGCCCAGGTTACGGGGACGGTGGACCGCGAGGGCTACACCATCGAGAAGGTGATTTTCGAATCTCTCCCCGGCTTCAAGGTGACAGCGAATCTCTATCTGCCTAAGTCGGGAAAGAAGCCGTTTCCAGCGGTGCTGGGCACGGCGGGACATTCCGCGACGGGGAAGGCGGGAGGCACGTACCAGGCCGTCTGGGTGAGCCTCGCCCGGCGCGGTTGGGCGGTGCTGGCCTTTGACCCTCCCGGGCAGGGAGAGCGCTTCGAATACTGGGACGCAAAGACGGGTAAATCCCGAGTGGGCGCGGGCGTTCCCGAGCACAACATGACGGGCATGCAGTGCCTGCTGACCGGGCAGAATATCGCGCGCTACTTCGTCTGGGATGGAATCCGGGCGTTCGACTACATGCTTACCCGGAAAGAGATCGACCCCAAGCGCATCGTTGTGGCCGGAAACTCCGGAGGCGGCACGCAGTCGGCCTATTTGGGCGTTGCCGATCCTCGGTTGGCCGGCGTGATTTCCTCCTGCTACCCGACCGCTTGGCGTAATCTGTGGACGGATCCCGGCCCGCAGGATGCGGAGCAGGTGACCGTTCCATGGATCGCGGAGGGCTTCGATTTCAGCGATTTTGTTCTGGCAGCCGCGCCAAAGCCTTACCTGCTCTCCTCCGCTCTCAAAGATTTCTTCCCGATTGCCGGCGCGCGCGTGACGCTCCAGGAAGCCAAGCGCTTCTACCGCATCCTCGGAGACGAAGAGCGCGTGCATCAGATTACGGCCGACGAGCCGCACGGCTGGAGCAAGCCCTTGCGGGAGCAGGCGTATGCGTGGCTCGGACAATGGTTCAACATGCCCGGGATGGCGACGCCGGAAGTGGAGGTGATACTGGAAAGCCCGGAAACGCTGGCGGCCACGCCCACGGGGCAGTTGCAGACGAGCGTTGGAAGCCGCACCACACGGGAGTTCAACCGGGAACGCGCGCTTGTGCTGAAGAAACAGCGGGAGGCACGGCAGCGAACGGCGCCGCTTTCCGTCGCGGCCATCCGGCGTACGCTCGGCATGCGAGATTTGCACGGCGTCCCCGCAGCCCACTCGAAGGGTAAGTCCGCCGAAGGGACCGTCTCGGTGGAGAAACTCGATCTCGAAATTGAACCTGGGTTGCGCATTCCCGCGTTGCTCCTTGTGCCTCAAGGCGGCGGCAAGAAGCCCGGCATTGTCTTCGCGAGTTCCGCGGGCAAGGATAGCCAGTCGCTCGGGACGAGTGCGTTGTCGCTCGCGCAAGGCGGCGCGGTGGTGCTTGCCGTTGACCCAAGAGGGATCGGCGAGGCCGGGCCGCCCCCGGCGAAGAGCACCGGGTATTCCCCGCTCTATCAACTCGCCGCCCGCACGTGGCTGCTGAAGGAAAGCCTTGCCGGCATGCAGGTGAACGACCTGCTCGCGTCGTTGCGCTATCTGCGCGCAAGACCGGAGGTTCTGACGGCGGACATCCGCATTGTGGGGCAGGGAACCGCCGGGCCTTTGGCGATCTTCACGGCCGCAATCGACGGACAAACTTCCGGTGTCGTCACCGAAGCGGGTATCCGTTCGTATGAGCAACTCGTGAACGCGGA
>JADLCF010000398.1 GCA_020847315.1 Bryobacterales bacterium
CCACGAAGCTGCCGTCGTCGCGAATCAGCATCTTCGCGTTCCGGTGGCTGGGAATGGAACCGCGCACGTCGATGATCGTCGCCAGGGCGCACTTCCGCCCCTGCCGCCGCATCCGCACGATTTCCTCAAATACGTCCATTCACTTGGGATTATACCCTTCCCCGCCGTGACGCCTCGAATGAGATCCCCTGAAGGCAGACCGGTAGCGGCGGAGCCCGATTCTCCGGGACAATCGGGTATGGCTTGGGAAACGATCGCTGCGGTGGACGCGGTGCCGGACGGAGAAATGGTGGCGGTCCCCCGCCAAGACGGGGACGTGGTCGTCTGCCGCATGGGCGGCGATTTCTATGTGCTCGAAGATCGCTGCCCGCATGCCAACGGCCCCCTTTCCATGGGGAATTTCAGCCCGCCGCATCTCGTGTGCCCGTGGCACGCCTGGGAATTCGATTGCCGCAGCGGCCAGTGTGTCCACTCGGATCACGCCGCCATCCAGCGTTACCCCGTCGAAATCCGCGATGGCCGGATCTGTGCGGAGTTTCCCGATGCCTGAGCTTCCCGAAGTGGAAACCGTGGTGCGGACGCTCGCCCCGCGCCTTTGCGGCTCCGTAATCGCGCGCATCGCCACCACCGCCTCGCGCGTCTTTCGCGGGCGACAAAAGGAGATAGAAGCCGCGCTGGCCGGCAAGCGCATTCTCGAGGTGCGCCGCCACGGCAAGAACATCCTCATCGAACTCGGTACCCGTCTCTTGCGCATCCACCTTGGGATGACCGGAAAGTTGCTCTTCGATCCCGTGAACGCCACCCACCCCCGCGCGACGCTCCATCTTCGCAATAGCCAGGCCCGCGTGCTGGTCTTCGACGACCCCCGCCATTTTGGGCGCTTCGAACTCATCGAAGACGTTTCGGCGCTGGCGCTGGGTCCGGATCCGCTCGAAATCTCCCCATCGGAGTTCACGCAAGCGCTCCACGCACGCCGGGGGCCTGTGAAGAGCCTTCTGCTCAACCAGGCCTTCCTCCGCGGAATGGGCAACATTTACACCGACGAATCGCTTTTTCAAGCACGAATCCATCCGCTCACGCCGGCATGCGCGGTGCCGCCCGAAAAAGCGAAGGCGCTCCATGAGGCGATGCGCCGCGTGCTGCTTGAGGCGATCGAGCAGGGAGGTTCCTCCATCTCCGATTACGTGGATGCCGAAGGTCGCGAGGGCGCCTTCCAGTCGCAGCACCGGGTATACGGCCGCGAAGGCAAACCGTGCTCCCGCTGCGGCGAGGTCATCCGGCGCATTGTCGTGGGGCAGCGCGGCACGCACTATTGCGAACGCTGCCAGCCCGCGCCACGCGGAATTCGCTCACCGGTGGCTGGCGCCAAGTAGACAAGAAAGGGTTCCCGCAAGAGGTTCTCGCGTTCAGGATTCCCCGCGAAGCGGCGGGCGCAGCGGCGCTTGTTCGCCCATTCGCCCCATGCCACCCTGGCCACCGGGCTGCGGGCGGACAAATGCGCCACGCGCGCGCGCCGGCGCAAACGGGCGCTTCGCTTTCGGCGCGGCATCTTCGCCCCGCGCGAGAAGCAGCGGGTCGATCAGGTTGGCGATCGAGCGATACTCGGCACTGTGGGGACCGCGAATTCCATGCACCCCGGCCTGCATGGCGAAAGTGGCCGCGCCAAGTTCCACGGCGTGCTCGCCTTCCGGAAGAGCCTCCCCGGCGAAGAGTTTTCCCGCCACCGTCATCACTACTGGATAATCGATTTCGCGCAGCCGGTCGTAGTGGCCCAGGATCTGCGAGTTCTCTTCCTTGCGCTTGCCGAGTCCGAGGCCGGGATCCACCAGAATCCGGGTGCGCGGCACCCCGGCGCGCAAAGCCCGGTTGACGTTCGCGCTGAGCACGACGAGCGCCTCATTGACGGGGTCGTGCAACGGAGAAAGCTGATTCCACGCCGTCGGCGTTTCGCGCATGTGGGCGATGATGAGTGCTCCGTCGTGCTGGCTCACGGCGGGGGCGAGTTCCGGATCCACCTTCAACCCACTGGGGTCGTTAATAAACGTCGCGCCCGCCTGCAGGGCTTGTGCGGCCACCGCGGCATGGCACGTCGTCACGCAGATCCAGTGGATATTCTCCTTGCGCAGGCGCTTCACCATCGGGAGAACGCTGCGCAACTCCACTTCCGCGCTCACCGGCCAGCGGGCGGGGTTCAGGCTCATTGCGGAGAGATCGATCACATCCGCGCCCGTCTCCGCGGCGCGCACCGCTTGCATCGCGAGAAGATCTAGGTCTCGAAACGGTTCCTCCGGCTCTTCGAGGCGCGGCAGCTTGGTCGTGTGAAAGACCAGCGTGCGGTCTCCCAGGGAAATCGCTTCCTGCTTCAGTTCAAGACGGAATCGTTTACGCGGCATGGTGGCTTAGGAAATCGGCGGGTAGGCTTTCCGACGGGATTCACGGGCACGGAAATCCATCACTGCCCGGCTCTTTCTCATTCTCCCACGCTTCCCCACCCTCGCACACACGCCGCCCGGCGTGCGTGGAGCCTAAGCCCGCGCGGCGCTGCCCCGGTCCCGCTGGCGCTTCCAAGAATAATAGACCGGGATACCCAGCAACACCAATCCAAGACCCGGCCACGTGAAGCGCGGTTTATAGATGAGCAACAGAAGCGAGATCGCTACCGCGCAAACCGTGTAGAAGGCGGGGATGATCGGATAGCCGATCGCCTTGTACGGGCGTTCCATCTCCGGCCGTTTGCGGCGCAGCACGAAGAGCGCGGACGTGGTGGCCGCATAGAACAGAAGGACGGCGAAAATCACATAGTCGAGCAGGTCGTTGTAGGTGCCCGATAGACACAGCAGACTGGCCCAGATGCACTGCACCACGAGAGAAGCGTTCGGGCTGGCCGTGCGGCGGTTGAGTTTCGCCACCGCCTTGAAGAAAAGACCGTCGAGCGACATCGCGTAGTAAACCCGAGCACCCGCAAGCAGCAACCCATTGATGCAGCCGAAGGTCGAAATCATGATGGCGATGGCCATCACCTGCCGCGCCACCGGGCCGAGCAGCACCTCGGCGGCGGCGGTGCCCACGCGATCCGCCGGCGCGTGCTGAATCGCTTCAAAGGGAAGCACCTGCAGGTAGACCCAGTTGGTGGCCAGGTAGAGCGCGGAGACGCTCAGCACGCCGATGGTGAGAGCAAGCGGCAGGTTGCGCTTCGGGTTGCGCACTTCCTCCCCGGTGAAGGTGACGTTATACCAGGCGTCCGAAGCAAAGAGCGAGCCTACCGTCGCGACACCCACCAGGCGCAACCCCTCCCACCAACCCAGGTTGGCGGGCCAGAAAATCTCCAGGTTCGCCGCTCCTGCCCCGGAACGCGCGCCCAGCAGCAGCCCCAACAAAATGAGCCCAAGCAGCGCGCCGGTCTTGGTGATCGTAAATACATTTTGGAGAATCGCGCCGTAGCGAAGCCCGCGTGTATTCCACCACGTAAGAAAAACCAGAATCGAGATGGCGAGCGCTTGCAGCGTGGTGATGCGCAACGGTCCCACGGCAAGCAGCACATTCGCGTCGGAGATCGCCGGAAACAGCACGCCTGCGAACTTGGCGAAGGCCACGGCGACGGCGGCAACCGTGCCCGTCTGGATCACCAGAAAGAGCGTCCAGCCATAGAGAAATCCGGTCAGCGGGCCGTAGGCTTCGCGGAGATACACATACTTCCCGCCCGCGTGCGGCATGGCGGCGGCCAGTTCTCCATAGCTGAGCGCGGCGCAGAGCGTGAGGATGGCGGTCACCGCCCAGACCACCAGCAACAGCCCCGGCGAGCCCACTTGCCGCGCGATATCCGCCGACACAATGAAGATGCCGCTGCCGATCATCGACCCCATGACGATCGTCGTCGCGTCGAGCAGCCCCAACCCCTTGACGAGGCTGCTCGCCGTTCCCGTCGCGTTGATGCTTGTGTCAGCCATGAGGGTAGAGGTCGCTCCACTGGATCATGCGCCGCTGGATGTCGCCGGCCGTGTCTCCAAGCGCGTATAGATCACCGATGATCGCCGCGCTCGCAATGCCCACATCGAACAACTGTTGGGCGTTCTCCAGCGTGACGCCGCCGATCGCCACCACGGGTTGCGCGGCGCTTTCCACAATCTGCCGCAGCGGTTCGAGCCCCACCATGGGATCGGGATTCTGCTTGTTTACCGTGCCGAAGACCGGTCCGATCGCCAGGTAATCAACGGGCTCGGCCGTCCCTTCGCGAAGTTGCTTGAGATTGTGCGTCGAATACCCAAGCGGCAGTCCGTCGCCGAGCACCTCCCGCGCATCGGAAGGAAGCAAATCCTCCTGCCCCACGTGCAAACCCGCGTCGAGCAGCCGGGCCACATCGGCGCGATCGTTCACGACAAACAGCACGCCGGCTTCGGCGCAGTATGCGGCAACGCGCCGGGCCTCCTCGAAAAGCGCGCGCGTGAACGCCTCCTTGTGCCTCAGTTGAAGAATGCGCCCTCCCCCCTCGACCATCGCACGAGCCGCATCGAGCGGCGTCAGCCGGCGCATGCCGAGCGTGGCGGTATCGAGGACGGGATAGACGCGGGGCAATATCATTCCCGCCCCGTGCATTTTGGCTGCACTCATGCCTTGCGTGCCTCCGGAATTGGATTCAGGACCGGTTCCGTTCCCCGCTGCGCGTTCTCCTGGTCCCGGTATTGCAATTGATAGAGGCGATGGTAAATCCCCCGCTGCGCCAGCAGTTCCCGGTGCGTGCCCTGCTCCCGCAGTTCCCCGCGATGCATCACCAGAATGCGGTCTGCCTTCTGAATCGTCGAGAGGCGATGCGCAATAATCAGCGAAGTGCGCCCCTTCACCATCTTGCCCAGCGCATCGCGCACCTTCTGTTCCGTTTCCGTATCCACGCTCGATGTCGCTTCGTCGAGAATCAGGAACCGCGGGTTATGCGCCAGCGCGCGGGCAAAGCTCACGAGTTGCTTCTGTCCGGTTGAGAGGCCCTCTCCTCGTTCACGCACCGGCTGATCGAAGCGCAGGGGAAGAGCCTCGATGTAATCGAGCAGATTCACCTGTTCCGCGGCGGAAATCAGATCCTCATCCTGAATCCAGGAACTGCCCAGCCGGATATTCCCCCCGAGCGTCCCCGTGAAGAGATACGGATCCTGCAGTACGATGCCGAAATGCCGGCGGAGGTCGCGCGGGTCCAGTTCCCGAATGTCGATGCCGCCGATGCGAATGTGGCCCTTCTGCGCGTCGTAGAAGCGAAGCAGCAGGCTAATGAGCGTGGTCTTCCCCGCGCCCGTATGCCCGACGATGGCCACCATCTCGCCCGGTTCAATCCGGATGCTGAAATCGCGCAGAATCCATTCCTCGTCCCGGTATGCGAACCAGACATTCTGGAACTCGATCGTGCGTGCTTCTTCCGGGAAGGGCTTCGGCGCGGCGGGAGCCCGGATCTCCACCGGCGTATCGATCAGCTTGAAGATCCGCTCGCCCGCCGAGAGCGCCGATTGCAGCAGGTTGTACTTTTCACTCAACTCCTGGATCGGCCGGAAAAACCGCGAGCCATACTGGAAAAAAGCGACGAGAGACCCGATCGAAACCGCATCGTTTTGAATCAGAACGCCCGCTCGCGCGAGGATGGCCGCCAGCGCAACCGCCCCCGTGAATTCGACCACCGGATAGAACCAGCCATAGGCGAAAATGGTGCGCCGCATCGCTTCCCGGTATTCCTGGTTCACCACGGCAAAATCGTCCAGCGCGCGCCGCTGGCGGTTGAACAATTGCAGCACGGCGATGCCCGTCACGTGCTCGTTCAGGAATGCGTTGATCTTCGCCGTGGCCAGGCGCGTTTGCGTATAGCCCTCCTGCGAAGCCTTGCGGAAGCGGTACGTCGCGTAAACGACAACCGGAATCGCGAGCATCAGCAGCAACGTGAGTTGCGGGCTCAGCAGAAACATCGCCGTGATGATCAGCGAGAGCGAGAGCACATCGGCCAGCGCCGTCACCAGGCCGGAAGCGAACAACTCATTGAGCACATCCACGTCCGTGGTCACGCGGGTGACTAGGCGGCCCACCGGATTACGGTCGTAGTAGGCGAGGTCCAACTGCTGGAGCTTTTCCATCAACGTGCGGCGGATGCTGAACATCGCATGTTGCCCGGTCCATTGCATGATGTAGCTCTGGATGAACTGGAGCACGAAGGTCAGCACCAGCGCGGCAAAAAAGGCTACGGAGATCCAAACGATGGCCGTGGGCGCATCCTGCGGAAGATACGGCGCAAGCAGCGGCGGCAAGGGTTGGCGGGGCGTGGCTAGATAGCTGTCGATGGCGAGCTTGCTCAACAGCGGCGGCGCCACCTGGAGCATCGCGTAAAGCCCGAGCGAAACCAGCGCCACCCCGACCTGCTTGCGATACGGCAGCAGGCACGCAAGCATCCGCCGCGTAAGCTGCCAATCGTAGCGCTTCGCGGAAACCTGTTCTTCGTTGCTGGAGCCCGGTGCAGCCACAATCACCTATAGTCTCAAATCCGGGCGGTAGAGGAATGCCTCAATGATGGTAAAACGAGCGTCTCAGCGGCGAGTCGAGACTTGGAACAAGATATGCAGACTCAAGCTTGATGAAGAAACTTGAGGGGGAATACACTCCTTGTTGCACAGCTAAGGCATGACGAATTTCAAGGAGCGGTTTCTCATGGGCACGCGAATCCTGGCCACAGATCGGTATCAGCGCCAGATTGGCCGGCTGCTTCCCGCCACGGAACGCGCAACAATGGAAGAAGGAATTGCCGAATCGCCGGACGAACACCCGGTGATCCCTGGAACCGGCGGTGTTCGCAAGGCTCGTTGGTCTCGTCCTGGGGTCGGCAAGCGTGGCGGGCTTCGCGTTATTTTTTTCCGGGTTGTAGACCCGGCCACGATTGTTTTTCTGGGGGCTTATGCAAAGAGCAAGCAAGAGAACATCACCGAGCGAGAGAAACGCTCCCTCAAAGCTGAGGCGCAGGAACTTGAACAGCAAATCCGCGATCAACAACGAAAACGAGGAGACTTTCGGTGAGAGCCTGATTGCTGGATTACAGGAAGCAAATGCGCACGTTAAGGGCGAGCTACGCCTCAACGAACGCATTTACGAGCCTGCGCCCGTGGATGTAAAGGCGATTCGCGAGAAGGCCGGATTCGATTTGGAAGACTTCGCCGCCGTGTTTGCATTGCCTCCCGATCAGGTGCGCCGGTGGGAGCGTGGAGAAGAAGTTCCAAATTGGACGATGAAATCGTACCTGAAGCTCATCAAGAAGAATCCGAAGGCTGCGATACGGGCCATTCAGACCGTAAAGCTATGAAAGGCGAGGCCTCCCCGATCCAAAAAGGAAATTGGGCGCCACCCCGTCCCGAGATAGCGCCCATGGCGATGTAAGCGGCCTAAGCCCCTCCGAAGTAGCCCTCGCGGTGATCCCCGAATCGGCCGTCAAAAATAGAACTTCAAGCCGACCTGAATCACCCGCGTCGTCAGACCTTGAACGCCTCCGCCCACCTTCCCGTAGTTCACGGAGCGCAAGTTCCGGTCCACGGAACCCGGCTCTGGGTTGTAGTGATTAAAGAGGTTGTAGAACTCCGTCCGCAGTTCGGCCCGCCGGGATTCGG
>JADLCF010000399.1 GCA_020847315.1 Bryobacterales bacterium
AGTGCCCTATGGGAATGTCAGCTGGTGATAGTGGCGGAGCAAAATCTGATATCAATATGACTCCGTTGATTGACGTGCTGCTCGTGCTGCTGATCATTTTCATGATCATTTCAAACGAGCCGCCGCGCGGATTGGAGTCGCTGGTGCCCCAGCCGCCTCCGCCGGATGCGCCCGTAACGCGTCCGGAGGATGACCGTACCGTGGTGATCCAGATTGCCGCGGATGGTTCCCTCAAGATCAACGATGAGCCCACCGATGCCGTCCGCATGGGGCCGAGGCTCGAGGAGATCTTCAAGACACGCGCGGAGCGGGTCGTCTTCGTCAAAGGCGATCCAAGCCTCGAATATCGGAGCGTCGCTGCTGCGATCGACATAGCTAAAGGCGCGGGAATCGACAAAGTCGGTCTGATGACGCCGGCAGTGGAAGAGGGCAAATAAGCTCTTTGCGCTGCGTTTCATCGCAACACGGTTCGGTACCCGACGGATCTGTATTTGCCGAAGAGCGCCGTTTGGGCGTCCATGGCGGTCCGGGGTACTTGACGGGCGCGAGGAAATCCCACTGAAACAGGAGAGACAAGTGATGAAGCGTAAGTTCACACTCGCAATGGCCGCGGTGGCTCTGCTCAGCGTCGCGATTCTGTCCGCGGGCTGCCAGAAGCTGAAAGCCCGTGACGAACTCAACAAAGGCGTTACCGCGTACAAGAACGCCAAGTACGCGGATGCCGTCGAGCACTTCAAGCTGGCGGTCGAACTCGACCCGGAGTTTCCCACGGCTCGCCTGTATCTGGCGATGTCTTATTTCAGCCAGTTCATTCCCGGCGCTACTTCGGACGACAACATGCAGATGGCGCGCAGCGCTGAAGCGGAGTTTAAGAAAGTCCTTGACGCGAACCCCAAGGATGAGGTCGCCACCGAGTCCCTCGCCAGCCTCTACTACAACGAGGCTCAGGGTGAATCCAGCCTCGATGCCAAGATCCAGAAACTGGACGTCGCCTCTCAATGGTATGAAAAGCTCATCGCGCTCAATCCGAGCAAGAAAGAAGCCTACTATACCTTGGGAGTCATCGCTTGGGCGAAGACCTACCCGCGTCGCATGGCCGTCAGATCCGAGCTTGGGATGAAGCCTGACGCGCCCGGGCCCATCAAGGATAAGAAGAAGCTGGAAGAACTGAGGGCGAAGAACCTGGAGTCGGTCGAGAAGGGGATCGAGGCTCTCAACAAGGCGATCAATCTCGACAATGAGTATGACGACGCCATGGCCTATATCAACCTCCTCTACCGGGAACGCGCCGATCTTCAGCCGACTACGGAACTGTACGAGCAGGATGTCGAGAAGGCGGACAATTGGGTGGAGAAGTCTCTCAGCATTAAGAAGATTAAGGCCGCTCGGGAAGCCTCGAAGGGTGGCGGCGGTGTCGTGAAGGAGCCCACCGAGTAGCGTCTCTGCGCCAATTACCTGGGTTCCTACCCAAATCAACCATCGTTAGCAGTTACACTGAAAGTGGGGCGGTTCTTCCGCCCCACTCTTGTTTTTCATGGCGTCCAATACTCAGCCGCCGGATGCGTCACCCCACGTTCCCGAAGAGACTCTTCCTCCTGCGGGCGCGCCCACCCTTGCCTCGGATTCGGTTACCGTCAAACCTCCTCGCCCTGCCAGGCCCTCGAAGCCCAAGAAGTCGCGAAGCCAGAACGGGGACATCCCCGCGTTTCAGGACCCCGAAGCCGCCTATCTGGAACTCGAGAATCGCCTGCGCGAGGAGCGGCCATGGGAGGATTTTGCCGCTCTCCGGAAGGCCTTCGACTACGCCAGCGAGCACCATAAGAAGCAGAAGCGGGAATCGGGTGAGCCTTATATTCTGCATCCGATCGGTGTTGCGGAGATTCTCCTCGATTTCCGCATGGACCTCGTTTCGTTACAGAGCGGCCTTCTGCACGACGTCATCGAGGATGCCGAAACGCCCATTTCCATCGCCGATTTCACCAGGGAATTTGGCGGGCAGGTCGCCCGTGTCGTGGACGGTGTAACCAAAATCGGGAAGCTGGATCTGCACGGCAAGGAGCAGCGCCAGGCGGAGAGCCTGCGCAAGATGCTGCTGGCGATGGTCTCCGATATCCGGGTGATCATTGTGAAGCTCGCGGACCGTCTCCACAACATGCGAACCCTCGATTCCCTCCCGCGCGAACGGCAGGAGAAAATCGCCACGGAGACCGAGGAAATCTATGCGCCGATCGCATACCGCCTCGGCATGGGAAAGCTTCGTGGCGAACTCGAGGATCGGGCGCTCCGGTTCAAGGACCCCGAAGCGTATCAAGAGGTCGTCGAGCTGATCGAGCTCCGGCGCCAGTCGAATGAGGACCTCCTTCTCGAGATCCGAAGAATCATTGAGAGCGATTTGGCTCGCGACGGCGTGCCCGCCCGCGTCGTCGGACGCATCAAGCGCCCTTACTCGGTGTATCAGAAGCTGAAGCGGCAAAAAGTCTCGCTTGATGAGGTTTATGACCTCCTTGCGCTTCGAATCATCACGGACTCGGTGAAGAATTGCTATGCCGCGCTCGGTATCATTCACAACATCTGGCGGCCGATCCCCGGCCGCATCAAAGATTTCATCGCCATCCCGAGGCCCAACCTCTACCAGAGTCTTCACACTTCAGTAATCGGGCCGCAAGGCCAGCCGTTCGAAGTGCAGATTCGCACGGAGGAGATGAACAGGATTGCCGAAGAGGGCATCGCGTCCCATTGGAAATACAAGGAAGGGAAGCTCGGTGGGGGCCTGGAGGACGTCCGCGTTGCCTGGCTGCGCCAGATCGTTGAATGGCAGCGCGACCTCCGCGATCCCGGCGAATTCATGTCTACGCTCCGGGTGGACCTCTACCCGGAGGAAGTCTATACGTTCACTCCCAAGGGACGCGTCGTAGCCCTTCCCAGGGGAGCCACTCCGATTGACTTTGCCTACGCAATTCACACGGAGGTGGGTCACAGTTGCGTGGGCGCGAAGGTCAACGGTCGCATCGTCCCGCTCCGCTACACCCTCAAGAATGGGGAGGTGGTGGAGATTCTCACCCAGCCTGGCCATCAGCCCAGCAAGGATTGGATGGCGATCGTGCAGACCGCCCGCGCGAGAAACAAGGTGCGTGCGGTCATCAATGCAGTGGAGCGCGTGAAAGCGGTGGAGATCGGGCAAAAGACGCTCGAAAAAGAATCGCGGAGGCTCGGTGTCGCGATGGGCCGCTTCACCAAGACGGAACTCCTCGCCGCTGCCGCCGACTACGGTTACGGTAAGCACGAGGATTTGCTTGCCGGTATCGGCTTTGGCAAGCTCTCGCCGCGCAAATTTTTGGAGAAGTTGTCCGGCGCTCCGCTTGGCGATATTCCAGTTGAGAAGGCGAAGTCCGAAATCGCTCCGCCTCCGGTACCCAGAGAGGCGGCGAAAGGGGACTTCACCATCAAGGTCCACGGCGTGGACGACGTGCTTGTTTATCGCGCCGGCTGCTGCAACCCGCTCCCCGGCGAGCCTATTGTCGGATATATCACCCGCGGCAAAGGCGTTGCCGTCCATTCGGTGAATTGCCGCAATGTGCAAAGCCTTCTTTACGAGCTTGAGCGCCGGATCGATGTGGAGTGGGATAGCGCCTCGCGCGCGTTCCCTGTGCGAATTTCCGTGTTTACCGACGACCGCCCGGGCATCCTGAACCGTCTTACCTCGATCCTCAATGACGAGCAAAGCAATATCCGTAGCCTGGAGGCGCGTACCGACGATTCCAGGCAAGCCGACGGCGCTCTCGTCGAAATGACGGTGGAGATTCGGGACAAGAAACAGTTGGAGCGGATTACCGGCGCCATCCGGCGCATTTCCGGAGTTCGCGATGTGGAGCGGATTTATGAGCGAAACTAGACAGAATCCTGCGGAAACGCCGGGCTCGGCCCTCTTGCCAGAGCACTTCGCGGTCTCGAAAAGCACGGGCATCAAGATTGATTGGAGCGATGGCGAGCGGAGCGATTTTTCCCTGGAGTTTTTACGGGAGCGCTGCCCCTGCGCCCAATGTACGGGCGCGCATGGCACGCCGCCCCAAGCGCTCGATTTCAGCAACCCTCTTCAACTCTACCGGGAGCGGCTCAAGATCACCCAGGTGGAGCCGATCGGCCATTACGCCATTGGCATTCATTGGAATGACGGGCATAAGACGGGCATTTACTCTTACCGCCTGCTTCGCGAACTGCATGAGGAATTGGCCCGCAAGCACCGATCCTCCGCCTTGCAGTAGCACCCGGCTTCCGCGCGCGGTAAGATAGCCGCTAATGCCAACGAACAATTTTGTGGTGGTCGCCCATTTTCGCGCCAAGCCTGGGAACGAGGAGGAATTGGAGCGTTTGCTCCTCGGCCTGGTGGAACACACAAGGCGGGAAACCGGGTGTCAACTCTACGATCTGCACCGCGATGAGCAGGACCCTTCCCAGTTTCTCTTCTATGAGATCTGGGCGAACCGCCAGGTGTGGGAGGCGCACATGGCCGCTCCACACCTCGCGGAGCTAAAGCCGCTGGCCGAGAAGCTTGTCGCCGAGCCTTTTCGAATTTGGCAGATGCGGCAGATCGAGCCACGCGCCGCCGAATAGCCGTTTCCTCGGACCCCTCAAGCGTTCGGCACAAATAGTCGAACCAGCGTGAAGATCAGTGCGGCGGCGATCGCCGTTAGCGGAAACGTGAGGATCCAGGCGCCCACGATGTCGTTGGCCAGCCGCCAGCGCACTGCTTTCGGCCGATGGAAGCTACCGACTCCCGCAATCGCTCCGGCGATGGTGTGCGTCGTGCTGGCCGGAACGCCCAACCCCGTGGCGAGAAATACGCTCATCGCGCCCGCCGTCTCCGCCGCGAACCCGCTGCGTGGCTTCAGCTTGGTGATGCGATGTCCCATCGTCTCAATCACCTTCCAGCCGCCGCTGGCCGTGCCAAGAGCAATCGCTGTGTAAGCGCTCAGCACCACCCAGGTGGGAATGCCCTCGTCGATACTGCCCTGGACCTTCGCCGCCACCAGCGCTCCCGTGATGATTCCCATCGTCTTCTGGGCGTCGTTGGATCCGTGTGAGAGGCTGAAGACCGCCGAAGAGAGCAGTTGCAGGCTTCGGAACCACTTGTCCATTTTTGCCGGGCTCGAATGCCGGAAGATCCAGTGGATGGCAATCATCAGCAGGTAGGAGAGCACCATGCCGAGCAGCGGGGAAAGTACGACGAAGACAAGCGGCATCGTCCACCCGCTCGGGCGCAGCGCGTCGAAGGCAAATGTCCAGCCCTTGAGGTGAATCACCCGGGCCATCGCGGCCCCGGCATAGCCGCCGATCAAGGCATGCGTCGCGCTGATCGGAAGACCCAAATGAGAACTTCCCCACAACCACGCGGCGGAAGAAATTAATCCCGCGAGCACCGTAATCGGCGTCACGTACTCAAGGTTTACCATGTCGCCGCCCACCGTTTTGGCGACACTCGTGCCCACCAGAAAGAAAGCCGCAAAATTGAAGAATGCCGCCCAAATCACCGCCTGCAGCGGGCTCAAAACCTTGGTCGCGACGATCGTGGCGATGGAATTGGCGGCGTCGTTATATCCGTTGAAGTAGTCGAACAGGAGCGCTGCCGCCACGATGACGATCAGCAGGATCATATCTGGGCTCATGAAGTGAATGGCTCCCCTGGCAACCCGGCGTCTAGCTGTTCTTCACGACCATATTGGTGATGATGTCGCCGACATCGTCG
>JADLCF010000400.1 GCA_020847315.1 Bryobacterales bacterium
AGCAAAAGGCCCGCATCCGAGGAGTGGGTGCCCCCTTCGAAATTGGCCACCACCCGGCGAGAACAATGGGATGCAAACTCGAACTCGGACTGAGTACACTGTGTCATAGCAAAAGCCGTCTCTCTCTAGCCTCTAAACGATTGGCGACACAAATGTTTATGCCAGATTGGACGGCTTTTTGCTATAGGTCTGGTGAAATATGGCGGCTAGACCCACTGCAGTTCACACATTCAAGCAGGCAAGTGTCCACGAAAAAGTTGTGGACACTTCGGCGATAGATACACCAAAAACCGAATGTGGAAAAGACGGCCTTGGGCGAACGCTTACGTTTCAGCTTCGTCGTGATGAATCGCGTCACGCTCGCCATCACTCGTGTTCCGGAACGCCGGCTTCGAACGTAAATATTACAATCGTCCGCATACCGCGCGAACCGAAGTCCGCGTCGCTCTAACTCCTGGTCTTGACCTGCTCCCCAAAAACTGAACCAGCCTAAACTTGAAAAAACAAGTAAAGGCAGGGTTGGCGATGAAGAAGAGCCGATTCAGTGAGGAGCAGGTCCACTGAGCGGTGAAGCAGATGGAGGCGGGCCGTACGGCCGAGGAAGTGGGCCGGGAATTGGGGGTGTCGAAGGCGACGCTCTATGCCTGGAAAGCCAAGTACGGCGGGCTGGAACTGAGCGAAGCCAAACGGCTGCGCGAACTCGAGGAGGAGAACCGGCGGCTGAAGCATCTGGTGGCGGACCTGAGCCTGGACCGGGAAGCGCTCAAATGGGTGATTGAAAAAACGGCTGGAGCTCGCAGCCGGGCGCAAAGCGATAGCCGCGATCCGGGAGCGTTTCGCTCGGGTGAGTGAACGCAAGGCCTGCGAGCTGATGGGAGTGCACAGGGGCAGCCAGCGCTACCGGGCGAAGAACAACGAAGCCAATGAAGGATTGACGGAGCGGCTGAAGGAACTGGCGGCCGAACATCCGCGCTACGGGTACCGGCGCTTGGAGGTGCTCGTGAATCGCGAGCGGGAAACGCCCGTGAATCACAAGCGCGTCTACCGGCTGTATAGGAAGGCCGGCTTGGCGCTGCGGAAGCGGAAGCACAAGCGCATTCGCCGGGAGGCTGTGCCCCAGCGGCTGCTGACGAAGCCCCGGCAGGAATGGGCGATGGATTTCGTGCACGACCGGGCACAGAACGGGCAGAAGCTGCGATTCTTCGGGGTCGTGGATCAATACACGCGGGAGTGCGTGCGTCTGGCGGTGGACACCTCGATGCCGAGCCTGCGGGTGATCCGCGAGTTGGAGGCGGCGATCGCCGCGTATGGCAAGCCGGAGCGGATCCGGATGGACAACGGGAGTGAATTCACGAGCAGGGCATTCCTGGCCTGGGCGGCGGAGACGAAGATTGAGTTGGTGCATATCCGGCCGGGCAAGCCGGTGGAGAACGCCTACAGCGAAAGCTTCAATGGGAGGCTGAGGGAGGAATTCCTGAACATGCGCTTGTTCCGGCACCTGAGGGACGCCAAGGAGCAAGCCGATTGCTGGAGGAAGCACTACAACGACGAGAGGCCCCACAGCAGCCTGGGGTATCGGACGCCGAGCGACTTTGCACAGGCTTGCGGAGCCCGGAGGGCGGAGCAAGCCTGTGCAGCCTAGCGGGGAGCAGCAGTGCTACCGTCTAGTTATTGCTGGTACAGAAACAGGGAGCAGGTCAGAAATCCCCGTGCCCTCCCGGCGGCGGGACGTGTGGTACCGGATTGCCAACAGGGCCGGGGGGACGAAGCTGTGGGATTTGGTGGACCTCGCGAAGAGGGGTGCGGGGATCCTTGGGCGCTCGCTGATTGATGGCCAGAGAGAGACCGTCGCGCATCTGATGTGACCGATGCGGCGGCGGGCGGTTTCAGGAGGGGCCTTTCCGATCTATTCCTCCGAAGCGGGTTTCACGGCGCGGTTTGACCAGGGAGAATTCTCGAGTGCCTCCCCGGCCGCGCGCCAGGTGTTGGCGTGGATCTCTACGGTGTCTTCCACCTGGCGGGCATAGCCGCCGGCCAGGGTGATGACGACGGGGATCTTCATTTCGAGGGCACGCCCCACGACGAAGCGGTCTCGCGCCTGCAAGCCATCCTTGGTGAGGTTCAAGCCGCCAAGTTGATCGTCGATATAAGGGTCCGCTCCGGCGACATAAAAAAGCATGTCCGGCCGCACCAGTTCGAGCACCGGCGCCAGACCGCGCCGCAGTTTCTCCAGGTATTCGATATCCCCGGCGCCGTCTTCCAGGTTGATATCGAGATCGGAAGGCGGCTTTACCGCCGGGTAATTGTGCAACTGATGAATCGATAGAGTGAAGACGCTCTCATCGCCCGCGAAGATCACCGCCGTGCCGTTGCCCTGATGCACATCGACATCCACGACCACAGCCTTGCCGATTAACCCCTCCCGTTGCAAGACCCGGATGGCCACCGCGACATCGTGGATGGCGCAAAACCCTTCGCCGTGGCCGGGAAATGCGTGATGAAAGCCGCCGCCTACGTTATACGCCGCGCCATGGGCGAGGGCCAGCCGCCCCGCGAGAGTGGAGCCCCCCGCCGACAACCGGAACGCATCCACCATCTGCCGGGAGTAGGGCACTTCCAACTGCAGGATCTCCTGATAAGAGATGGTTCCCTTGCGAAGTTTGTTGATCCAAGCTTCGTCATGCACCAGCCGCAATTCCTCATCGGTTGCCATGGCGGGAGTATGAAAATCCGCTGCCGCCGCCTCTCCCGTCCGGAGAAGCAGTTCGTGGATCATCCGGTACTTTTGAGAGGGGAAGACGTGCCGGCCAAAGTGCGGATCATACTGCTCATGAAACACCAGCGGGACGCGAGCCATTGTGTAATTATCATGTCACGGTCCACTGCCGCCGATGGAGTCGGACGCGAACGCAATGTGCGCCGGGCGCAGGAACTGGGCGACAATGAGAGAGGAATGCGCCGGATGCGATGCGCCCCGCTTCGACGCAGACCGGCGCCGGCGCCCCTGGGCCGCTGCCGAGTGGCATGATGGGTGAGGGGAGCGGGCCGATTGGGAAATCGGCGATTGCCCAGGCGATGGAAGCCGGCGGCAGCAACCGGGAACGAATGAGAAAGAGTCCACACCTGGTTCCAAAATCGCTCGTCCGTCCTGCGAGCAAACGCACCCGCGATTGGAAGCGCCGCACGCTGATTGGCACTACCGGAACTGCATTGGGCCTTACGGGCGCCGCCTATGCCGCCTACCGGGCCGCGCCCGGCTTCTGGAAAAACTTCTACGCGGACCTGCAGCGTCCTTTGCTCGAACCCGCTGCAACGCCGAACCCCTCCGGCTGGCCTGACACCGGCGCCCATGCGGCCTGGCTGGGGCACAGCACCGTGCTGCTGAAGGTGAACGGCTTCACAATTCTCACGGACCCCATCTTCAGCGACCACGCGGGAATCCATTTGGGGTTGGTTTCCGTCGGCGTCAAGCGCCAGACCCGCTCCGCTCTGGAGCCGGAAGATCTGCCGCCGATCGATCTCATTCTCATTTCGCACGCGCACATGGATCATCTCGACGTTCCGTCGCTGCGCAGGCTGCAATCTCCGGAGACGACGCTGCTGATGGCGCGGCATACCAGCAATCTGGTTCGCGGCCTGCGATTCCGGGAAGTGCGTGAACTGGGTTGGGGAGACCGTGCCCGCGTTGGCCCCGCCGCCGTGCTAGGGACGGAGGTGAACCACTGGGGCGCCCGCATGCGGGTGGACACCTACCGGGGCTACAACGGGTACCGAATCGATGTGGATGGGGTGAGCATCTTATTTGCCGGAGATACCGCGCAGAGTGATGCCTTCCGCAGCCTGCGAAGCCGCAAGCCGCATTCCCTCGTCATCATGCCTATCGGCGCCTACAACCCGTGGATCCGTTACCATTGCACGCCCGAGCAGGCTTGGATGATGGCCGCCGACGCCGGGTTCGAGTTTCTGATGCCGGTGCATCACCAGACATTCGTGCTCAGCCAGGAGCCTTCGCATGAACCCATGGAGCGCCTGCTAAAGGCCGCGCGGGGGCACGAAGACCGGATCGCCCTTCAGGAAATCGGGCAGGAGTTTCACCTAGGCTGACGAGATCAGGGAATCACGTCCCGCGGCTGGCTGATCACCGTAATCAGCGGGTGCGCGGCAATGGCGCGGAACTCATATTCGAGCGCGGGATCCAAGCCCATGATGTTTGTCTGAAAGCGGCCATTCGCCTTGAGCGGCATGGGCGATGAATCCACCCACGGCTCCGGATTGTCGTAAAGCTCGTCCACCCGCTGCTTACGCCGGTATTGGAAGCGCGCTTCCACTTGCTCTCCCGCGGCCAGCCCGAGCAAGTCCGCCTCCAGAATGGCGATGCCGCGGGGCTTATCCCAAACACTGCGCGCCGCCACGACTTGCGGAGGCACAAAGCCGGGCAGGGCGTGGGTGATCTTCAGCACCACGGGATTCGGGCTTTTCCGGTTGTCATAGAAGCGCTGCGCGCGGGTTGCGTGGATCTTCAGGCCTTCGCTCGTTTGCGTGAACGTCGTTCGCGGGACCACATCGGCGCGGTACTCCAGCACTTCCCCACTTTGCCCCAGGACGGAAATCTCCGTTTTCTCGCCGGCTTTCACGCTGAGCAGAGTAATGTCCCTGGGCGTGCCCCATTTCCATTCCTGTTTCTGTTCCACGATGGCATACACCGTTTCGCTGTCTCTTGCACGGGTGAACCAGATCTCGTTCTCATTCGTAACCACCCACGGACGCACGTTGTAGATCGCATCCCGATTGGCCATCATCCAAAGCCCGATTTCCCGAAGCCGGTCCGATTGCTCCCGCGGCAGCTCTCCGGTGGGCATTGGGCCGACGTTCAGCAGCAGATTTCCGCCTTTGGCGCGAGTTTCGACGAGCATCTCGATCAGTTCGCGCGCCGATTTGTAGTTCTCGTTCACCGGGCGATACTGCCAGGAATTGCCCATGGTGATGCAACTCTCCCAGGCGCCTTCGGGGGCGGCGCCGGGGATGTTTTGCTCCGGTGTGGCGATGGCTCCGCGCGTGACAACGGTCTTCGGCTGCAAATCCCAGGCAAGTTCGCGCAGGCCCTCCGGTGGGCCGTCGATGAAGAAGAAATCCACCGGCCCATAGTTCGTGTAAAGCTCGCGAACCTGAGCGCGATCAAGGGCCATCAAGCCGGGGTTGTTCACAGGGTAGACGTCGTCCCGGTTGCGATCGATTGGCTTGCCATTTTGGTAGAGCCAGTGAAAATCGTCCGGCGAAAAGTAGAAGCCGATGGCGATCCCTTCGGCGCGGAAAGCATCCACCAGTTCGGCGGTGAGATCCCGGCCGAACGGCGTATTCATTACGTTGAACT
>JADLCF010000401.1 GCA_020847315.1 Bryobacterales bacterium
CAGGCTCCGCTGCCGGCGCGAAGAGAACCAACGCGCCCAAGACGGCGTTCGCGGAAGAGCTTGCCAAAGCCCTATAAACTTCAAAAACCCCGGTGGCGAGCCTCGGGTTCGCCACCCCGGGTTTTGAGAGCACTCGAGCCTTATCTATCGATCCCTCTCCTCGGCCGCCGGGCGTTCTAACGCTTCTTACGGCTCTCTACTCTGCTTTTTCGCTTCGATCCCCACGAGTTCCCACCAGGCGCGTGCCTTGAGAAGGCGCACCGGTATGTCGGCGAAATTGATAGTGGTATACTTGCCACACCGCAGATCGGCAACATGACTACTGCATTGACAGGCAGCCAAAGACGCGTGATTCACGAGCTTCGTGGCATTCGGCGGCTGCTGGTAGACAGATTGGAAGCGGAATTTCGGGTTTGAGGTTGATCCTTGGATGCTCTTTCACTTTCTCTATTAAGAGCCGCCTTCATAATCCTGCTATCTGCTTGTGGCTATTTCCTGGTTCCCTTTGGATTCACTCCGGCTTTGTCCGGGGGAGTGGGGGCATTAGCCGGCATTCTGATCGTCGTTTTCGAAATCCGGCTGAAACGGGTGAGCTTGAAGCGATTGATGGGGGCCGCCGCCGGCTCTCTCCTTGGAATACTTGGCGCTTTTCTCGTTTCTCTTATCCTGGAGCGGGCGATTCCCGCGAGTTTGAACACGGTTCCCTTCTTGCAGATTCTGGTTCTGATGTGGATGGGGTATGTCGGACTGCTTGTGGGAGCAACTAAGGGCGACATGCTCAATCTTTCCGCATTCGGAGGGTTATTCGGCGCGGAAAAGGCGCCAAAGCAAGTCTTCAAGGTGCTGGATACGAGCGTGATAATCGATGGCCGGATCGCGGATATCGCGGAAACCGGTTTTCTCGGAGGCACGCTGGTGATTCCCCAATTCGTATTGCGGGAATTACAGTTTGTTGCCGATTCCGCCGATCCACTGAAGCGGAACCGAGGCCGGCGCGGCCTCGATATCCTGCAAAGAATTCAGAAGTTTACCGACCTGAATGTGCAGATCCTCGAGGATGACTTCCCGAATGCGCCGGAAGTGGATATGAAGCTCATCGAACTGGCCAAGAAGTACGATTGCTCGATTGTCACGAACGATTTCAACCTGAACAAGGTGGCTCAACTGCATGGCGTTCACGTTCTGAATATCAACGAGTTGGCGAATGCGTTGAAGCCCGTGGTTCTTCCCGGTGAAATTATGCGTGTTTTCATCCTGAAAGAGGGAAAAGAATTCAATCAGGGCGTTGCCTACCTCGATGACGGCACGATGGTGGTGGTGGACAATGCGAGACGGTTGATTTCGAAAACGGTCGATATCACAGTGACGAGCGTGCTTCAGACCACTGCGGGAAAGATGATCTTCGGCAGGCACGACGACCGGGTGCATGCCACTCACGACCGTCCGTCCCCGGAAAAAGGCGGCCATCGGGAAGGCTCCCCTGCGAATATGGCGGGGGGAGGCTAACCAGGGGGATTCGTTGCGGCCGGCGCGGGGTGCTCAGCTTCTTCCGCATTCCGCTTCAGCGTTAGAATAGAAGGACTTATCGTGGAACGCCGGAATCCGATTTCGAGATGCCGGTAAGCGTGCGCCGACCGCTTAGGAGTGGCGCCGATTGAGGAAGAGGTTGGCTCTGCGCCCAAGTTTCCACCTCACGATAGGAACCGAGGCAATCATGAAAGTCTCCGTAATTCTCCCGGCAGCGGGACTCGGCACCCGAATGGCGCCGGGCGGTGGTGAACCACCAACAGATCGAAAGCAATTTCTCCATCTGCAAGGCGCGCCGATTCTGGTCCATACCATCCGGCGTTTTGATACCTGCCCATCCGTGGATGAGATCGTTGTCGCGCTGCGGCCCGACGACATGGAGTGGTTTGAATCGGGCATCGCGCAGGAGCGATATTCAAAACGAGTGCGCCTTGTCGAGGGAGGGGATACGCGGCAGGAGAGCGTGGGGAATGCCCTCGCATCCCTCGCCGGCGATGTGGACCTGGTGGCCGTGCACGATGCCGTGAGACCGTTCACGTCCGTGGAGATGATTGAAGCGGTGATCGCGGCCGCTTCCCAAACCGGAGCGGCGATTCTGGGAGTGGTGCCCGTGGATACGGTGAAGCAAGTTCACCTGCACGAGATCCGGAGCACGATTCCCAGGGAGCACCTGGTGCTGGCACAGACACCGCAAGTTTTTCGGGTGGCTTTGCTCAAAGAGGCATTTGCGAAGGCAATTGTCGATAATTTCACGGGCACCGACGAGGCGAGCCTGGTGGAGAGGTTGGAGCGAGTGCCGGTGACCGTTGTCCCCGGCAGCGAACGGAATATCAAGATCACGAAAGCCTCCGATCTCGGTTTAGCCGATTTCTACCTGAGCCTGGAGCGCAAGGAGTCCGCAGGAGAATGACGAGATTGCGCGTAGGGCTGGGTTGGGATACGCATAGGTTGAAGGCGGGCCGGGAACTGATTCTTGGCGGGGTGACCATCCCTTCAGACTTAGGTCTCGACGGACACTCGGACGCGGACATCCTGCTGCATGCCATCACGGATGCGCTGCTGGGCGCACTCGCCCTCGGCGACATCGGCATGCACTTTCCGGATACCGATCCGCTCTGGCGAGGAGCGGCGAGCCGCCAGTTCCTGGAGCACGCGCATGGACTCGTAAAGGAGCGCGGCTACGAGATCGTGAATCTGGATACCACCGTGATCCTGCAGCGGCCCAAGCTGAAGGACTATCGAACACCGATCCGGGAGAGCCTGGGAGAGATTTTGCGGCTGGATGTGGACGCGGTGTCCGTGAAGTTTAAGACGGCCGAGCAGGTGGGACCAGTGGGGGAAAGGCTTTCCGCTGAGGCGCAGGCCGTCGTGCTGCTCAGCGGCTCCGACTAGCGGCTTTGATCAAAACCGCCGGCCTCCGCCGCAATCGAGGCAGGCACGCCTTCGCGGTAGCTGGGGTATCGGAGCCGGATCTGCAATCGCGCCCGAATGGCAGCACCATCGACGCGCCGGTTGGCCCGCAGGGTTTCCGAAACGCTGCCAGGGTCCGCGCTGGCCGGAACCGGTAGACCGAGCAATTCAGCACAAAATTCCGCCATTTCCCGTTGGGTGCAGGCCCGCTCATCCGCCAAGGGCCATGCCCCTTGGAGGTGGGAACCGAGCGAGGCAACGACATGCGCCGCCAGATCATCCACGTGAATCCTACTGACGTAGTTTGAGCCGTCTCCGGTTAACCGGTATCGTCCTTCCCGGATGGAGACATGCACGCCGCGCCACGGCCCGTAGATGGCTGCCGGACGCAAGACGAGGGGGGAATCGAACCCGGCGAGGACCGCTTCTTCCGCTTCAACCCGGAGACGTTCGCGTGAAGTGGCCGGCGCGGGTAAAGTGGTGGCATCGACAAGGTGTTGATCCCCGTAGATACCGGTGGTTGACAGGTAAACGAAGCGGGAGACCTTTTCCCGAATCGCCCGTACGAGAGCCGGCACTCGTTCGACCAGGTGATTCTCGACGCGGAGGGTGGGGATGGAGCAGATCACTGCCTCACAATCCTCGACAAACGTAGATAAGTGGCGGAGATCCTCGGGGCGCAGGGCATCGAATCGATGTAATTCCATCCCCTTCGGGAAGTGTCCCGCCGGATCCCGGGTTGTGGCGACGACCGAAACACCCATCTCCAGCAGCGTGCGCGCCACCCGGATGCCCGTGTAGCCGCATCCGAGGATGAGGACGCGATTCGGCATGGGAGCGGCAAGCGCTTCAGCCATGGTTGACCTTTCGCGAGGAAAAAGCGCCATTCTGTGATGGAATAGCCAAGGAGGTAGGATACCTTGCCGCGAAGGATTGAAGCAGCAACGGTGATTCCCGCAGAAGGGAACAAGCCGAAAATCATTGAGGAATTCATCGGCCGGGTGAATTCGGGCGACCACGGGCTAAGCATCGCCCGGATGAAGAGCCCCACGGGTTGGGAGGAGCCGGGCCAACGGCCGGAGTTTGACGAGTTTACCCTTGTGCTGAAAGGAGTTTTGCAGGTGGATTTCGAGGGTGGAAGCATGGATGTGGCTGCCGGGCAGGCGGTTGTGAGCAAAGCCGGAGAATGGGTGCGTTACAGCACACCCGGCAAGGAAGGCGCGGAGTACGTGGCGATTTGTTTGCCGGCGTTCTCTCCCGATACGGTGCATCGCGATGCTTAGGCGAAGGATTCTGGCGCTGATGCCGGCGGCCGCAATGCTGCTCGGGCTTTCGAGTTGTGGCGGAGGGGTGGAGTCGCCACCGCCCTCCCCGGATGCAGCGCACCGCTACGAGATCCGGGGAACGATTGTCTCCGTGGATACGGCCGCCAGGAAGGCGGTGATTGCGCATGAGAAGATCGCCGATCTAATGGACGCGATGACGATGAGCTTTTCTGTGCCGGAAGCGGCGGATTTGGCCAAACTGCAAGCGGGGAAGCTCGTAAAAGCGACGCTCGTAGTAGAACACAATACGATGTGGATGGAAAACGTGGAAGTGCTCGGCGACGCCCCGGCGCCCGCTGACCCGGCGGCGGCGCACTCCCACTAATTTCATCCGGAGGGCAGCTTTTGCGGAACGAAGCCGTCCGGGCAGAATACATTCTACTCGTTCAGCGAGAGATCGCAGACCGTTTCGATGTGCGCCGTATTTGGAAATAGATCGATGAGGGTGAGGTCCTTAATCCGATATCCCCCGGCGATCAACTCTTTCAGATCGCGGGAAAGAGTGGCGGGATCACAGCTTACGAGAGCGAGATGCCGGGGCCGGAGCCTGAGCAGATCCTGGACCACCGATTTACCCAAACCGGCGCGTGGGGGGTCCGCAATCACGAAATCAGGCACGTCTTGCGCCGCGGAGAGGTAAGCATCCGCATTTGTGCGGTGGGCGTCGATGCGGGCGCTGTGATTGGCGGCGTTCGCCTCCAGGTCACGGACGGCGAAATTGGATGATTCTACGGATGTCGTTGATAGCCCTTTTTTTGAGAGCGGTACGGCAAAAAGGCCCACGCCGCTATAGAGGTCGAGCGCCTTTGTCCCCTCTACATGGCGAAGGACCCGATCGACGAGTGGTTCGATGAGGAAGCGATTCACTTGAAAGAACGATCGATGGCTAACCTGAAAGTCTAACCCAGCCGCCCGGTATACCAGGGCGCTTTGCGCGGAACCGGGGATGCGGTCCGCGCACCAGTCAATGAACCATTTGGCGACCCGCCGTTGGCCTCCCTTGGTCTCGAGGATGTTGAGGAGCGTTTCCCGTTCATTCGAGAACAATTCGATGCTCTCCACGAAGCGGGGGAAACGCTGCTCGCGGGCCATGTGCTTCAAGGCTTGAAGGGCCTGGTTCAGCGTGGGAGATGCGATGGGGCACTCATCGATGGGCACCAGACGCCGGCTGGAAGCCGCGTGGTACCCGATCCGCGTTCCATCGAGGTGGACTTGAACGCGGTTGCGATAGCCTCTCGATTCTCCGTGGAGGATCTCTACCGGAAGCTCCGGCCGGATGCCCCCGACGCGTTCCAGCGTTTCCAGCAGGATTGACGCCTTCTGCAACCTCTGGAACTCGCCGTTCATGTGCTGGTACTGGCAACCGCCACAGCGGCCGTACACGTCGCAGAAGGGCTCCGACCGTTCGGGCGACGGCTCATCGATGGCAACGAGCTGGCCCTCCGCCCATTGCTTGTGGTCTTTGGCAATATTGAAATCCACCAGCTCCCCCGGAGCGACCCAAGGCAGCATGACCGTCTTGCCTTCCTGCCGGATGAGGCCCGCGCCCCCGAAAACGAGTTTCTCGACTCGTCCGCGGAGGGGAGGAAGGTGTTCTGCATCGGGCTTGGCTGCGGGATTCGTGATAGGTTCGTTCATCGGCGGCGGCTTTCTCAATTCGGGCTCAAAGGTTGGTTTTCAAGGATGGCATCCCATACGATGGAAGTTTCCTCTACTTCGATGAGACCACGTGTTTTCTCCGGAATGCAGCCCACGGGCAA
>JADLCF010000402.1 GCA_020847315.1 Bryobacterales bacterium
CTCGGACTGAGTACACTGTGTCATAGCAAAAGCCGTCTCTCTCTTGGCTCTAAACGATTGGTGACACAAATGTTTATGCCAGATTGGACGGCTTTTTGCTATAGGTCTGGTGAAATATGGCGGCTAGGTTCACTTGAGGGCAGCGCGGTTTGAAAGCGTGCCGGATCTCCCAAACATTCCCGGTCGTTTTCCGCTCTTGCCCGTTCTTTCCATCCGAACAGAGATAGCGTTGGCGACCGACGTGAACCGTCACCGGTTGCGCCTGTGGCCCACGGTTTCTCCTGGGATTCTTCGCAATCTCCGGTTGACGGCTCTTAATCCTTGACGGAGGAGTTCAGCCTCGGCGGCCACGATTACACGTTTTCGATAGTTCCGTCTGTGGTATCAAGCGGCGGATTCGCTGCGAGCTTCAGAACATCCTGCAAGGACCGGTTCAGGCGATCCAAAATGAACGTGGCGCCATGTGCTTCTCCGAGCGGAATCGCGGAGAGAAAACGAAGCAACGTCGGAAGAGGATATGGCGCGATAGCCGATTTGACGGCCGTCGCAGCGTGCGCATAGAGCACGATGACGGGCCACGCCTTCTTGCCGTGAAACAGCGTGTTGGTCAGATAATCAACGTCAATCTCGTCAACGAGCTGCTGACGCTTTTTGTCGACCGAGGCGTGCATCAGGCTAAGCGACTGTTCAAGGCTAGGCCACGGCTCAATGGTCCCATCGCGGTCGCGAAGAATCGCGGCGTAATCAACGAGGTTGTTGATATTAACCACGACCACGCCTGCCGCCGCTGGCGACTTCTGCACTTGGTCAATTCCCTTCTCAACGGCGTCGTGCAGCGTTTTTCCAGATGAACCGTAGAGCACCTTGCAGGCGATTCCCCATCGCTGGCCATCGATGTCCGTTAGGACGTCCGGGTTCCTGCCTTTCGAGCTCCGCTCGGGATCATCGACCTCCACATTTGTACCGATGCGCAACACCGAGAGAGCCATCAGCAATTCGAACAGCTTGGGCGTTGGCCCTCGCGAATCATTGCTGGTTTCGTTCAACGTAAAGTCACCATTTGCCAACAGCTTGAAGTGCTCGGACAGTGCCGAGAAACTCGGATGTCCCGCAGTGTCCACCACCTTCTCCAGAAAAGGCAAAAAGCCTCCGACGCGCCGGATGACGCCTGTTTCGTGCCGCTCGCGTTCACTCAGCTCTCCACGCGCCAAACGGACAGTCAGCGAACAGAGGCCATCGAGTTCGCTTCCAGGAGGAATCTGTGCATCAGTGCTCGCAAGTATTGAACGGAACGAGGCGACAAGCGCTTCGAGGCTTGAGAACGGGATCAACCGGTCGCCTGGCATCCAAGCATCGGCGAAAGTCATCACCTCATTGAGGCACACGGTCTACGAGCCCACATCCACGAAGGGTCGCCACTGACTGGGCGGCGCCCGGAGATTCCGGATTAAGCCTTCAAGAGGGAACTCCGCATAGCATGGGCCCCCACTGCGTGTGGCTCCGGTTCAAGGATAGTCGGGTGTTCAATATAATAAGCAAGCTCGTGCGGCCGGAGGTGAGTAGTGCTGGGACGCGGGCGATTAAACGCTGAAAAGGGCGGCATCCTAATATGTCAAAATGACAACCAGCAGAGATCTGATCGAACAACTTAAATGCATACGCGCTGAACTGGCGCGCAGCCGCAGCCTGCACCCTTACGAAGCCGTCGATGTGGCGTGGGTCGCCGTCGTCAAGACCGCGAATCTCTTGCCCGGCAACTCTGAGCACGACCGGATGCTCGCGCTCCTCGACAGCCTCCCGGAAAACCACCTCCGTCCGATTTTGCAGCGTCGGGCGGTAGACACTCTCCTCGATCTCGATCCACCTTTGGAATCGATATTGACCGCGAAGCATGAGCGTGTCAACGCGCCGCGAACAGCCACGGAACTGGCTATCGTCCGGGCGAAACGCGGGAGTGATCCCAAGGAAGCACTCCGCAGTCTTGCCGACGTGCTCAAGCGTGTCCGGAACCGACGCGCCCACGGTTTCAAAACGCCGGAGGGCGCGCGTGACAAAGAGATCCTGGAGGCCTCGGCCGATATTCTGCAGACCCTTGGAGAAGTCGCTGTTGATGAACTGACGCGCAGTGCCGTTTCTGGAAGTGCACATCCCCGACACGTGTCAGCTCGTTCTGATCGAACCGCTGCCGGAAAGGTGAGTTGAACACGGATGGCAATTGCTGATGAAGTACAGGAAACCGGCCAGCAGGTTTTGGCCGCCACAGGAGCAGAGCTAGCCCGCGTCCTCAATGCCGGTATTGAGCGATTCGTAGGCTGGCCGTACAGAATCGCGCCGGGCTGCGTCGTCGATCGGGACGGTACCAGGACAGAGACTTTCGCGTCGGTCGTGTACACGGCACGAGAGGGTTCTGCCGCACCCGGTCTAGGTGTCATTCCCGCCGATACCGCTGCGGCAGTGATCGATCTCAGCGAAGACATGGACCTGGAGATCTTCCGGGCCGCTTACGCGCGAGTCGCGCTTGCCAAGGGGCTAAAGAAATCCCCAGCACCGCAGCTAAAGGAGGGGCCGAGCACGGCCGTAACGCTGGGGATCATCTTTGCACAGCGTTCTGCCGTGCCGCTGGAAGATCTGACGGAAGCACTTCAACGGCTGAACGCGCAGACGCCGAGCCCGGAATGGCCGGATATGATTGTAGTGGCCTCTGCCGGCGCAATTCATTACGCCGTCCAATTTCCAGGGGAATCCTTAAGCGGCGATTGGCTGCCGCCGGCAGAAGGCGCGCTTGACAATTTTAGGCCGGCCATGTACGTGGTCATGGTTATCAGGCCCACCGCAGCGCGCACGTTCAAAAAGATGCTGGCGTTCCTTGTCGCCCATCTTGCAATCTTCTCTCCCGGAGCAAGACTGCCCAATTTCACGCACATTCTCGAGGGAGTGCCGCAAACGGCAATCACGGTTTCGGGTTATCAGTACAATCTTCGTGGCGACCTCGTGCCGGTCCCGCGGCAGTTTTACAATGACCGCTATTTTCCCCCGCTGCCGATGCGCATTGAAGATCGGAAAGGGCAACTCCTCTCCACCATCCAGTTCCTGCCATGGCAGGACGGGGGTGCTCTTCTCCTCAGGGGCAAGCTCCCGCTGGACGGCCTGATGGTCTTTCTCGGGAAAGAGGCCCTGCAGAAGGCCGGAGTCGTGAGACGCCACCCTGATCTGCAGATTTCCTACGTTCTGCCCATTACGTCAGCGAATTTCGCTGACATGCTCAAGCGGCTTCAGCGGCAGTCGAATATGGTGGTGCGGCACAGCGAGCCGACCTGGACTATTCAGAAAGTCGCGGATGAGGGATCAGCCTCGCCTTTTGTGGCCCGGCTGCTCATGGGCATGATGCGCCTCAGGAACATCGTTTATACCGATCCTGCGGCGCGCGACAAATTCGACAAGCCTTTTGAGCTCGTTTCCTCGTCGCTAATGAACACGCGCACCACGGCAAGAGAAATCGTGGCCCTGTGGGAGGTGCATTCCCGCAAAGTCGCGTCCGGGGAAATCGCGCGACTGCAGGGGCGGGCAATCCACATTGACGAGAGCATCGACAAGGAGCTCAGGAAGCACGTCGAAAGTTTCCTGAATGCCTCCGTGCGGACGCTCAAGCAGGGCATGCAGAATCTCGCTGCCGAGCTGCAGGTCAACATAGGTTTCTTGTTTAAGCAGCAAGGCGCTTTTGAAAACGGCATCGCGGCCCTGCAGTCGAGGGGCCCGCTACTGGCGGATTACCTGCAGCAGACCCGCGCCTGGTCGGAGCGATTGGTGCAGAGCCGTAACGAGGTCGAACACGCTGGCTGGGTGTTGCCGCGCGTCACTTACAAGAACACGGGCACCGGCGTTGCAACGGTGGAACCTGAGATCTCAGGCCAGCCGGTAACGCAGTTCGCCACGTTCATGCTCGATCGACTGTGCTGTTTCGTCGAGGAATTCACGGCGCACTGCCTTCAAAGGCTCATGTCGCCGGAGATAACCATCACGGAAATTCCACCAGCCAAACGATTGACAGAGGCCCCGGAGCGTTTCTCTCTGACGCTTGCAACCGGTGGACTACCGCGGTGGAAAATCTCCTACCATGCCTCGTCGTTTGAGGGGACATGATCCTATGGCGGCGCTTCGGACACCGCATTCAGAACGCGCTGACAGAGCGGTCGCCCATGGCCGCCTAAGATTGGACAATTTCGACCGTCGCGGAGTATCTATTGACAGGGCGTAATCGCCCGAATCACCGGACAGCGGGCAGGCCGCGAAGCGGAAACCGTTGTGGGTGCCGGATCGCGTTGGCAGCCGCACGGGAGTCCGCAGCCCGCTGATCCCGCCACTCCCGGTCTTCCTCCCGGAGAGGACGAATGGAGATCCCAGACCGCCAGACGCGCGACGCCGTCGCGGAAGTCGCGGGCCTTCTGGCGACTGCATACCAGCGCTACCGGCACGCCCGGCGCATCGTAGCAGCCTCCAAAGATGCGCCCGAATCCGTCAACAGAGAACTTGATAACCCAGCCCCGGAGAGCCCTAATGTCCATGAGGTTGACGCATGAAGAAACGGGTTCAAGGTCAAGTTGGCGAACTTGCGAGGATGGGCGTTCGCGAGCTGCAGCACAAGCACCAGGAAATGTTTGGAAAACCTGGACCGGCGCATCGCCAGTTCCTGGTGCGGAAGATTGCTTGGCGAATGCAGGCGGACCACGAAGGCGGGTTGCCAGAATCCGCTCGCGAACTGGCGCGCGCCATCGCCAAGGATGCTCCGCTCCGCAGCCGCGTGGTAACGAACGTGGAGAAGCGCCGCGCTGGTATTGCGGTCGATCAGGTCGCGACTACGACCATCAACCCGAACCACGATGCCAGGCTACCAAATTCGCCATCAAAATTCGCCATCAGGCAACTTAATTCCCATTTGGAATTCACTATCGGGCAACGCCCGTCTTCGGCGCAATTCCAACGTCGGTACAATCCACGATCACGCCCAAGCAAATGAAAGTGCTACTCCCGCCGGAAGCAACCAACTTCAACCCTTGCAATCACTTACAAGTCCAGAAAGCCGCGTGAAGCCCACCTCCAACCCAGCAAGC
Source organism: Bryobacterales bacterium (assembly GCA_020847315.1). Classification (GTDB taxonomy): domain Bacteria; phylum Acidobacteriota; class Terriglobia; order Bryobacterales; family Bryobacteraceae; genus JACTMJ01. Next base: position 5,109 of record JADLCF010000402.1, read on the forward strand.
CGAACGATTCCGCCAAGACCGCCGCTACAATCAAGCGGATCCATAAATAGGCCCATCCCGAACCCGGAAACCCTAAGCTCGCGCAATCCGCCCCCTACGCCCGCATCGTCACCAAGAGCCCTTATCGCCGCCAAGAGCCCGCATCGCCACCAAGAGCCCGCAGGGCGGCATAGGCCAGCCGGGTGTGTAAACGCCCCGCATCGAACGCCCAAACCAAAGCAGCCTCGCGCCAGCGAGTCCACGAAGCGCCCGCCCATTTGCGGGCGCGACTCCCCCGCGGCCACGCCCGACGCCTCTCCATCCTCCGCCCAGTGCCCGTGCCTCTCCGCGCTGGATCTCATCCAAAACACCCCCGCCTCCCGGCCCAATCACAGAAGTTATAGAACTGCATCGCCCCTATTACCAACCAGTTAGCGCACCACGCACCAAATTCCCGCTACGC
>JADLCF010000403.1 GCA_020847315.1 Bryobacterales bacterium
AAGTTCTTTTCTTCTCGATCTGCGCTGCCACCGGCCGCCACCGGCAGGCTCCCCCGCCGGAACGCGTCCAGCCAACGCCGCCACGAATGAACATCACTGCCCATCGCCATCACTCGGCATGCCGCGGGGAAAGGGTGAGCACCGGGCTCTCCACACTTACCTGGAGATACTCGGCCCTCAACGCTTCCCTGCCGCGCAGGATTCTCGACTTCACGGTACCCAGCGCGATCTGGAGCACATCCGCGATCTCTTCATAGCTGAGTTCCTCAATATCCCGCAGAATCACCGCCGCGCGGTAAACCGGATTGATGCGGGACAACGCATACTGCAATAATTCATGCTGCTCCCGGCCTAGAACTTCATCAAAGGGCGAACGGCCTTCCGCCGCGAGCGTATCCTCGGGGTTCCAACCCTCGCCGGTCCCCGCATCCAGGGCCATCTCCTGCCGGATGTGGCGCTGGAAATACCGTCTCCGATTGCACGCTTCGTTCACCGCGATCCGGTAGATCCAGGTCTTGAGACTGCTTTCGCCGCGGAATGCCTGGATCCGGCGGAAGACCTTAAAAAACACATCCTGAACGACATCGTTCGCATCGTTCGGATCGTTCAACATCCGGTAGACGGTATTGTAAATGGGTTGCTGATACCGCAGAATCAGCTCTTCGTAAGCGTCTTCGCGCGCGGTCCGCAAGCCATCGATGAGTGCTTTCTCGGCACTCGCCAACAACTCGGCATCGTCCCCGAACTCCCGAGCGGGCGGCATGGAAAGCCCGAGTTGTACGAAGGGTTCCGACATACCTTTCGATCGCTTTCAATCCAAGCGTCAACCGAAACCGTAAACACGCGCGGCGCGGCAACCGCGTCCTCGCCGGGCCGGCCGATTTCCTGTTCACTCTCAACGTAACAGGGATAACCGGCAGATTCAATGAATTAGACTCCGCTTCCGCATCGCCGGTTCCCAGATGCACCGAAGAGGCCGACAGAAACGGCTTCGGCGCGCCTAATTGCCGTTTCGCGCCCCGGTCAATCGAACCACGCGCCGGCCTTCCACGCGGAACTGTCCGTTAAGCACAAGCGCGATCGCCTCCGAATAAATCCGGTGCTCTTCCGCCAGGATGCGGTTGGAGAGGGTCTCCGCGGTATCGGAATCGAAAACCGGTACCACGGCTTGAGCGAGGATCGGGCCGGAATCCATTTTCTCATCCACGAAATGGACGGTGCACCCCGCGTAACGGACGCCATATTCCCAGGCTTGGTGCTGCGCATCGAGGCCGGGGAAAGAGGGCAAGAGGGCGGGGTGGATATTCACAATGCGCAGCGGGAACTGCGCGATGAACCAAGCGGTGAGAATTCGCATGTACCCGGCCAGCACGACGAGGTCCACGGCGGCGGCCTTGAGTGCGGCGGCCACCTGCCGGTCATGGTCTTCCCGGGCGAGCCCCTTCGAAGGCAGCAGAGCCACCGGGAGCCCCATCTTCCTGGCTGTTTCGAGGCCTTGCGCATCCTCCCGATTCGCGATGACGATGGCGATCTCCGCGGCCAACTTGCCGCTGGCGCAGTTCCTGGCGATGGCTTCAAAATTGGAGCCGCGCCCCGAAAGCAATATCCCCAAGCGCTTCATTGATAGCGAACCACCTTCGTCCGCTCCCCGTCGCCGCCGGTGACTTCGCCGATCACAATCGCCTTCTGCTTCACTTCCGCGAGCAGGGTTACAGCCGATTCCAGATGACGGCGGGAAACGGCGACGATCATCCCAATCCCCAGATTAAACGTGCGCCGGTAATCGTCCTCCGGGACGTTCCCTATGGAGCGCAGCAGCTCAAACACGGGGGGAACCTGCCAGCTTTTCGTATCGATCACGGCCGCGCAGCGAGCGGGAAGAATGCGGGGCAGATTCTCAGTGATGCCGCCCCCCGTAATGTGGGCCGCGCCTTTCAGGTAGCGCTTGCGGTGCAGCACGCGCAAGGGCTCCAGGTAGCTTCGGTGGACCTTCAGGAGTTCATCGCCCACGGTGGAGCCCAATTCGTCCACATGGGAATCCACTTTGTACTTCGCCACATCGAAGAGCAACCGGCGCGCCAGGGAATAGCCGTTGGTGTGCAAGCCATTCGATGGGAACCCGAGCAGGATATCGCCGGAGACGATCGATTTGCCGGTAATCAATTGCGGCTCTTCGACGACACCCGTGATGAATCCGGCAATATCGTATTCGCCGTCCTTATACAAGCCCGGCATCTCCGCGGTTTCGCCGCCGATCAAGGCGCAGCCGTTCCGCTTGCACCCGCGCGCCAGGCCTTTCACGACTTCCACAGTCACTTCGGCGCTTAGCTTGCCGGTGGCGAAGTAATCCAGAAAGTAGAGGGGCACAGCTCCCTGAACGCCGATGTCGTTGACGCAATGATTCACGAGATCTTCGCCGATGGTGTCGTGCCGGTTCGCGAGGATCGCCACCTTCAGCTTCGTGCCGACGCCGTCGGCCGAGGTGATCAGGATCGGTTTCTTCACGCCGGCGAGGCGGTATCCCGCCCCAAAGCTGCCAATTTCCGTGCAAACGGCGGCATTGAAGGTCGCCTTTGCAAGCTTCTTGATCCGCGACACCGCGCGGTTTGCCTCGTCGATGTTTACGCCCGCATCCTGATATCGAATCGTCCGTTTTGTCGCCATAGATTCCCCTACCCGTCGATGGCCCGGAAATCCCCCGAGCCGCGCCGCGCCGCAAAAAACCGGTGCACCAACGCCGTCGATTGCGCGCCAAGCACCCCTTCCACCACCTCTACGCGGTGATTCAGGAGCGGCGAATCCGCCAGCCGGAATTTGCTGCGCACTCCGCCAAACCGGAGGTCCCGCGTACCGAAAACCAACCTTGCGATGCGCGCATTCACGATCAGGCCGGCGCACATAACGCATGGTTCCATCGTTACAAACAAAGCGGCTTCCGGCAGCCGGTAATTCTCCAAATGGGCTGCCGCCCGGCGAATCGCCAGCATTTCCGCGTGCGCGCTGGGATCGTTGCGCGCGATCGGTTGATTGTACCCGGAGCCCACCACCTCGCCCCCGCAAATTACGACCGCGCCTACCGGAACTTCCCCGGCCGCCTCCGCCTGACGCGCCTGCTCGAGCGCCAGTTCCATGTAGAATTCGTCGCTTCCCCGCGCGCCCATGCTCCGTGCTCCCCCAACTCCGGATCGCGGCGACGGAATTCCGCTAGTGCCGGAAATGACGGATTCCGGTAAACACCATTGCGAGCCCGAGCCGGTTCGCCGCGTCAATTACTTCCTGATCCTTGACGGAGCCGCCGGGCTGGATGATCGCGGTTGCTCCGTGCTTCGCGGCTTCCTCCACGCCGTCCGGGAAGGGGAAAAAGGCGTCCGAGGCAACCACGGTTCCCGCAAGCGGAAGGACGGCTTTCATCGCCGCGAGTCTTACCGAATCCACCCGGCTCATTTGTCCCGCGCCCACCGCGACGCCTTGATTGGCCGTGGCAAAGACAATGGCGTTCGATTTCACATGCTTCACCAACTTCCAGCCAAACTCCAGCGCCGTCCATTCGGCTTCAGTGGGTTCCCTGGAGGTCGCCACGCGGGCGCTCTCGCGGCGGAACGTCTCCCGATCCGCGGATTGCACAAGAATGCCGCCGCTGATCGATTTCACCGAGAACGGATCGTCCTGGTTGACGACGCAAAGCAGACGAAGGTTCTTCTTGCCGCCCAATACGGTCCGAGCCTTGGCCGAATAGCCCGGCGCGGCGACGGCTTCGACGAACGTCTTGCCGATCTCGAGGGCGGTCTCTTCGTCCACGTCCCGGTTGAATGCCAACACGCCTCCGAAAGCAGATACCGGGTCACAGGCAAAGGCCATGCGGTAACTCTCCGCGAGAGAATCCGCCTGGCCGGAACCGCAAGGATTGGTGTGCTTGATGATGACGGCGGCGGGGCGCTCCCGGAACTCCTGCACAAGCTGCCAGGCAGCGTCCAGATCCACCAGGTTGTTGAACGAGAGTTCCTTGCCCTGGAGCTGTTTCGCGCCCGCGACTCCGGCGGCATCGGGGAGCGCGTAGAGCGCGGCCGCCTGATGCGGATTCTCCCCGTAGCGAAGCTCCTGTTTGCGCGGGAGGATCACGTTGAACATCCCCGGAACCGCTTGCGGCTCATCGACGAAGTTGGCGCCATCCACGGTGCCATCCACGGTGATCGTGCTGATTCGAGCGCTGATCGCCGCATCGTAAGCGGCCGTGCGCGCGAACGCCTTCCTGGCCAACTCCCAATGCGTCGAGAGAGAGAGTTCCCCGTCATGGTCCTGAAGCTCCGCCGTGATCGCCTCATAATCCGCGGAAGAGGTCACCACCGCCACGTCCTGAAAGTTCTTCGCGGCGGCGCGGATCATCGTAGGCCCGCCAATATCGATATTCTCGATGAGTTCCTCGTGGGAAATCCCCGCTCTCGCCGCCGCCTTTTCGAAGGCATACAGGTTCACAACGACCATGTCGATCGCTGGAATTCCATGGGCTTCGAGTGCCTCCCTGTGCGCGGGATTCCCACGAACGGCGAGAATACCCCCGGCCACTTTCGGGTGCAGGGTCTTCACTCTGCCGTCCAGCATCTCCGGGAATCCGGTCAATTCGGCAACTTCCGTCACGGGGAAGCCGTTCTCGCGAAGCAATTTTGCCGTCCCCCCGGTCGAAACCAGTTCCACACCCAGTTCGTGAAGCGTCCGCGAAAACGCGACGACGCCGGCCTTATCGGTGACGCTCAGGATTGCTCTGCGGATTTTGGCCATAACCCGATATTCTCCCACACGCGCCTAGCGCCCGATCCAGTTACAATTGGATGGTGCAATATCATGTAACGCTGATCGCCGGGGATGGAATCGGCCCCGAAGTGACCGAAGCCGCCACGCGCGTCATCGAGGCAACCGGCGTGCCGATCGTCTGGGACCCGGTGGAACTCAACGCCAACGTCATCGAACGCGAGAAGAAGACTCTGCCGGACGCGGTGGTCGATTCGCTGTTGCGCACACGTCTGGGGCTGAAGGGGCCGGTGAGCACGCCGGTGGCCGGGGGCTACCAGAGCGTCAACGTGGCGCTGCGCAAGCGCTTCAATCTGTTCGCAAATTTCCGCCCTGTCGTCACCATCCCAGGAATCCACTCCCGCTACGAGGATCTGAGCCTCAATATCGCGATCTTCCGGGAGAATACCGAAGACCTATACGCCGGCCTGGAACAGGAAATCGTTCCCGGTGTGGTTACCGGGATCAAGGTGATCACGCGCGTCGCTTCGGAGCGCATCGCCCGCAAGGCGTTTGAGTTCGCCCAGCGTGAAGGCCGCAAGAAGGTGACGGCCATCCACAAGGCAAATATCATGAAACAGGCCGATGGCCTTTTTCTCGCCTGTTGCCGGGAGGTAGCGAAGGAATTTCCGGCCATCCAATACGGAGAACTGATCGTCGATAACGCCAGCATGCAGTTGGTGATGAATCCGGGGCAGTTCGATGTGATGATTCTGCCCAATCTTTACGGCGACATCGTCTCCGACATTTGCGCGGGCTTGGTGGGGGGCCTGGGAATCGTTCCCGGAGCGAATTTCGGCGAGAATTTCGCGATATTCGAATCCGTGCATGGCTCCGCTCCGGATATCGCGGGGAAGGGGATCGCGAACCCCACGGCGATTCTGCAGTGCTGCGTACTGTTGCTAAGCTACATCGGGGAGCGCGAAGCCTCCCGGCGCCTGCAGCGGGCGATAGCCGCCACGTACAAGGAAGGAAAGTTCCTGACCCGGGATGTGGGAGGAACTTCCAGCACGAGCGAGTTCACGAGCGCCATTGTCGAGGCCATGCAGTAGGCGGGCGACTGTGTTATTTCGCGGCCCGGACGCTCTGGAGATAGGCCTCCAAGGTCTCGCCATCCGGCTGGCTGCCGGTGCCACCCATCGCTTCCGTGGACTTTCCTCCCGTAAATACGCCCGCGCGCAGGCACGTCCGGACCGTTTCGCCGCGAACCCAGGAGTGCAGGAACCCGGCATTGAAGCTGTCACCGGCGCCCGTGGTATCCACTGGCTTCACGGCCAACGGTGGACATTCCACCAACTTTCCGTCCACGAGCGCGGCCGCGCCCTTCGCGCCGAGTTTCGCGGCCGTGATGGTGCGTCCATTTTCGAGGGACCGCAAGGCTTCGAGAATGCCGTCGGAGCCACTGATGGCGGCCAGCTCCACCTCATTGGGCAGGAACACATCCGTTACCGAAAGCACTTCCGCGAGGCCCGGCCCCCACTCCTCGGCGGGGTCGAAGCCGGTATCGAGAGAGGTCGTGAGGCCTAGAGCGGTCGCCCTGCTGAACAGCTTCTCCAAGCCCGGCCGCAACCCCTCCTGCAAGAAGAAGGACGAAACGTGCAGGTGCCCAAAACGCGCAAGCATGGCGTCGGTCACGTCGCTTTCACGCAATTCCCGAATCGCGCCGAGGTAGGTGATCAACGCGCGATCCGCTTCCGATGAGACGGAAATGGTGATGCCCGTCTGCAATGCGGGATCCTTCACTACCATGGAAGTGTCGACGCCGAAGCGGGCCAAGAACTCCGTGCAGTAGCCGCCCCAGAGATCGGCGCCTACCTTGCCCGCAAATGCTGTCCGGCTGCCCAACCTGGCGAGACCCACCGCGCAGATTGCGGAGGCGCTCCCCAGTGTCATCTCAAACTGGTCGACTAGAACCTCGCGGCCTGGGCGGGGAAATTCCCGGTAGCCCTGGCAGATCAGATCCGCGTTGATTTCGCCCGCAACGAGGATTCCGGAGCGCTCGCGCGCTGCATTCATACTCATAGAAATGCCTGTTCTCTCAAATGAAACGCGGCCTTCGCCCGGTTGGCGCGCCGCTCAGCCTCAACCATCGTATGCAACAACCGGTACGTTTCACCACTCTCAGTTCGCCAGAAACTTATTCACGGCGGCCGCGATGGTGTAGTGGTCGCACTTGAAGGCGGAGTGCCCACACTTGCTGTCGAGGACGAGATAGGGGAGGTGGAGTTCCTTCGAGAACTCGATGGGGGTATCCGGAGAGACCGCGGTATCGGTGGAGGAGATCACCGCGAAGAACGGCGCCTTGAATTTCTTCCCGGCATCGAGCAAGGACGCGCCCTTGGCCGTGATGCTGTGGGTACGGATCGCCTCAAACTGCTTGAGAGGATTGAACGGATCCATGAATCGCTTGTATTGGCCGGCGCCGGCCTGCGCCATTCCGAGGATCTGCTCCATCATCGTCTTCTTAGGCGCGCCACGGTCTTCCGCGGAGTCTCCCTCTTCGCCGGAGCTGATGGCCACGCCGCCGCCGGGCCGGGCGAAGATCTTGAAGTGCGACGTCCAGAGGCGGATATCCTTCTCCGACATTTGCGGCGTCCCCACAATGGGGACCCCTTTGTCCATGAAACCGGGGTAGGCAGCCAGCCATTCGTAGGTTTGCATGCCCCCCATCGAGATGCCAAGCACGGCCTTCACGTGGCGGATGCCCAGGTGTTCGGTGAGCAGGCGATACTGGGTCTCCACCATGTCCCGGATGGAGATCGCCGGGAAGCTGTTTCCGCGCTGGACGCGCTGGTTCGAGGGGGAACTGGAACTTCCGTTGCCGAGCGCGTCCACGACGACGATGTAATACTTTGTATCGTCGAGCAGCCGTCCCGCGCCGATATACCGCTCCATATCTTCGGAGCGGCCGTTGTACCACGTGGGCACCAGGATGACGTTCGATTTATCGCGGTTCAGTTCCCCATAGGTGCGGTAGGTCACCCGGCAATCCTGCAGCACCTGGCCGTTCGTTAGCTTCAGGTCGCCCAAATTGAATGCGAAGAGGAACGAAGCCAGCACCATCCACATGCTATCTATGATGCGCCATGGAGAATTCGGTTGCGGGGGCGGCCACTGCCGGGGTGGCGGTTCCGGCGGGGATATGGCGGCGTTAAATCGTCGCCAAGCCGGGGTGGCGGAAAGGCGCGGCACGAAGGATCGCTCTTTGCATCGGCGCTACCATCTCTCCTTGCACTTGCAAGCGATGGGCTCTGGGCGTAGACTGCAAGCACGGAACTTTTCCGGTGAACCTTCGGGCGGTAGAATCGCCCCGTGCGTCGAGGACTCGCGGGCCGCGCGCCTAATCTGACTCAGGAAATGTCTATGAAAATGAAACTGATCGCAGCACTCATCCTCAGCATCGTTCTCCTCCTATGCGGTTGCAGCAGCAGCCCGAGCCATGTCTCGACCGAGAAGTATTTTCTCGTGTGCACGAACACAAAAATTCCATACTGGCAGGAAGCCGGAAGCGGGTTTTTCGCCGCGGCCCGGGAATTGCGCGTGCAGGCGGAGATGGTGGGCCCCGAGAGCTACGACGCCAACGCGGAACGCGACGAGTTCCGGCGTGTGGTTGGGCTGAAACCGGCGGGAATTCTGATCTCGCCCGGGAATGCCGAAATCCTGAAACCGGAAATCGATGCCGCGATCGGCGCGGGGATTCCGGTGATTACCATCGATTCCGACGCGCCCGAGAGCAAACGGCTTTTCTTCATTGGAACCAACAACTTCCAGGCAGGGCAACTGGGCGGAAGAAGACTCGCTGAGCTTCTGAAAGGAAAGGGCACAGTGACGTTCTTCACCATCAAGGGGCAAGAAAATCTCAAAGAGCGCCTCAATGGTTACGAATCCGTCCTCGAAGGGTACCCCAATATCAAGATCGCGGACGTGGTGGACATGAGGGGCGACCCCCGGGTGACTTTCGACACCATGATGGATCATTCCTCGAAGAAGACCTTGACCGATGCCTACGTGGCTCTGGAATCGCTCTCCGGCAGTGAAGTGGCGGAGGTCCTTGACCGGAACAAGGTCGAGGGTAAAGTGGTGATCGCCATGGATACTGCGGCGAACACACTCGATTGGGTGCAGAAAGGCAAGGTCGCGGCAACCGTGATGCAGAAGCCCTACACTATGGGCTACTACGGCCTGAAGGCGCTTGGGGAGATCGTGTTGCAGAAACCGGCCGCGCTCGACGAAGACTACGCGATTAACCCGCATTCTCCCTACCCATACTTCGTTGACACGGGAACTCTGCTGGTGGACCAGAGCAACATTGCCCAGATCAGGCGCTAACCGGAAGGGTGCGCGTTTTGTGCGAAGGGCCTGCCGCCAGGAGGTGGCAGGCCCTTTCCATTGAAGCCGCCTTCGATGAAACGGCCGACGTTCCCACCCGCGCGCCAAGCCGCATAACGGGTAGCAATGCCGCCGCCCGCATTAGCCGATCCTTAATTTGATTACGCTATAGTGGGTGGAACCATGGGCCAACCCGCGGCGAATATCACTACTATGACGGTCCACGGTGGCGTCGTCGTGCAAGGCGCGCCCACCGTCCTGATCGGCGGCAAACCCGCCTCGCGCATTGGCGACATGCACACATGCCCGATGTTCGACGGGCCCAAGCCGCACGTCGGCGGCCCGATCGTGCTCGGCTCGTTCACAGTGCTTACGTGCAGCGTGCCGCAATCCTACCTGGGCAACCCCGCCATTTGTGTAGGCCCACCGGATTCGCTTCTGTTAGGCGTTCCGACGGTGTTGATTGGCCAGAGCATGGGTTTCGGCGGGTTTGCGCTGATTCTGGGTGGGTTGTTGGCCGGGCTGATGAACTTCATCTCCGGCTATCCCAAAGCGGTGATGCAGCCGGACGGAACCATCGTCACCCAATACAACGAGTTCATCACGATTGAGGGTGACGCGGAGTTTCAGGCCAAGGTAGTTCGGGACTTGAACAAGATTTCAGGCACGCCGAGCGGGCAGGCGCTGCTCCAATCCATGGAAGATAGCGGCAAACACTGCCGTATTCATCCGGAAGACCCCGCGAGCCCTGGGAATGCCGCGTGGACGGACCCCGGGCCACCCACGAACACCAACCACCGGTTGCAGCCCGACGGTTCGAACGGCTCCGGATCCGACACGCAAATCTGGTACAACCCGGACCGGGAAGGTTTGGGAAGCGGCGCGCCCGGCGACCCCTACAACGCCGCCTGGGCCAACCCACCCAACCGCCCGCCGGACGTCGGCCTGTTCCATGAGATGGTGCATGCAGACGATATGATGAATGGCGAACTGCCCAATGGAAATGGCACGAACACGGGCGCGAAGGCGG
>JADLCF010000404.1 GCA_020847315.1 Bryobacterales bacterium
ACTACCATTGCTGGTATTCGTTTGGGAGAATCGGTTTCGACGAAAACTTTAGACCGTCAAAACCCTTTGGTTGGATCTTATGACCCTCCACGAATGAAGTCAAGTGATTTACGACTGTAGTAATTGGAGAATTTCCCCCCTGAAAGGAGTTGCCGCGCATGGGGTCTTCGCGACGGGAATGTATACTCCAGAATTCAAACGACTTCGATTTTCACCGGCGCTGGATCTTGTCCCGAGCCTGGGGGACGAAAAAAATTAGTCGATACGCAGACGGAGAAAGTCATCGCTATCCGCGGAGGAGCCTCTTCTGCGCAGGAAGCGAAGCCCGCCGAATGCGACGCCGGCGACTGCCGCGAGTAGGATCAGGATCGCAACCATGATGACGATGTTGATGATGAGTTGGCGAAACTCTTCGGCTGGAGACGTCAACTTCTCATTCATCGTGACAGCGGCACGATAGCGGATTTGAGAAACTACCCGCTCGGCAAAATCGCGGTTCGAAGGCGAGGCTACAAAGACAATCAGGGTTCCGTCCCGCTTTAGCACGGGATTGCCAAGGGAGCGGTACTCTTCGAGCTTCTTGCGGGCCAACTGAGGCGTGGGATACGAGAGGATCGCCAATTTCAACCGGTTGCCGTCCGCCTCATACTCCGCAACCTGTCCCTCGGCCCCCAGGCTGAATGCCGCGACTCCGGCCGGTACGTCCGGCAGGTAAAGATTCAAGGACTCCGGCCCCAGGATGTAGCGTTCCGTGCCGGGCACCCGGTTTTCCTTGGGGAGATAGCCCGGCAGCGGCGGCGGGGTGGAGATGCCGAGATTCGGCGCATAGCCCAGATAGTCCTTCACCACCTGCCATGTGGGGCGATCGTTCTCGAACACCATCACGTAGTTCTGGTATTGAACTACGGTTGTAGAATGCGCTTCTACCGAAGCCAGAGCGAAGGCCTCTTCCACCGCCTTAGTTTCGAACTCCGACGGTTTGGCGCCGGCCGGTTGGAGGGACTGGTAGAGCGCTGTGGCGCCGGTCGAATCCGCAGTCTGATAAGCCGTAGCGGTGAATCTGCGGCTTCCGGCCTTGTATTCCGCGCGTTCTGCTGCCTCTACACCATATTCCTGAGCCAGATGGAGATTCGGGAGAGCGTATGGAATGGCATTCTGCCGCTCAAAATCCCCTAAACGGTCTGTCCAAAGCGTTGCCCAAGCGGGAGCGCACAAAAGCAGCATGGCGATGACGAGTGGCATCGCGTGGCGGTGGCGTGGCAGCAAACCACGTGGGGTAGCGGTGGCATTCATTTCGAGGTAGGCCTTTCGCGGGTTGGGGTGTGCCTATATACCTTTGGATCCATCTTCCACCCGGTTGGTTCCCGCCGATCCCGTGCGCAAGAAACGATCATTTCAAGCGCCGCAGCACTTCTTGTACTTTTTCCCACTGCCGCAGGGGCATGGGTCATTGCGGCCCACCTTGGGCTCCGACCGTTTTACCGATTGCGGCCCGCTGCTTTCCCCTGCGCCCATCTGTAACCGGGAGAGTTCGCGGTCCTTGGCCCGATGAATGCTCTGAGTGACATTGGCCAACTCGCGATCCGCCCGCCTCTGCTGGGCATCGGCGCTGACGCCGTTCGTTTCGTAGCCGTCAAACACCTGCTCACTGGCTCCAGCGAAGGGAGAATCCAAACCGCCATCGAATCCACCGCCGCCAGCGAAGGCGCCGCCATCCTGAGGTGGCCGCTCATTGAACTGGAACTGCAGAAAGAAGAGGTGACGGACGATCTCGTCCTCAATGCGCTCCATCAGTTCCTGGAAGAGCCCGTAGGATTCCTTCTTGTATTCAATCAGCGGATCTTTCTGCCCGTAGCCTCGTAGCCCAATGCCCTCTTTTAAGTGATCCATGGAAAGCAGATGGTCTTTCCATTGGGCGTCGATGACGCTCAGCATGATGACGCTCTCGGCTTCGCGCATCACTGCCGGGCCGACCGTTGCGGCTTTATCGTCGTAACGCTTTTCGAGAAGCGCGAAGAGTTTCTCCTCGATCTGTTCCCGTGTATCGTCGATGTAGTCTTTCGGCTCAATGCGCGCGCCGAACTGCGTGAGAATATCCTGTTGCAGGCCGGTGAGATCCCAGTTCGTGGTCTGCGCATTCTCCGGGCAGCGATTGTCGATGTAATATCCCACCAGGGCGCGCACCATTTCGAAGATACGCTCGCGCTGGTCTTTTCCTTCGAGCAACTGACGCCGCCACCCGTAGATGGCCACGCGCTGCTTGTTCATGACGTCGTCATATTCCAGCAGGTGCTTGCGGCTGGCGAAATGCTGGGCTTCCACGGCTTTCTGCGCGGCTTCGATCCGCTTCGAAATCAACCGGGATTCGATGGGCACATCCTCTTCCATGCCCAGGCGCAACATCAGGTTTTGCACCTTCTCACCGCCGAAGATCCGCAGGAGGTCGTCGTCGAGCGCAAGATAGAAACGGCTGCTGCCGGGATCGCCCTGGCGCCCGGCGCGTCCGCGCAACTGGTTGTCGATGCGCCGGGATTCATGGCGTTCCGTTCCCAGCACATGCAAGCCGCCCAGCTTCACGACATCGTCGTGTTCCAGGTCCGTGGTGCGCTTCGCATCCCGCAGAGCCTCTTCCCATGCTTCGGGCGCCACCGTGGCGTGAGATTTTCCGTCTTTCTTGAGACGTTCTTCAGCGAGAAACTCCGCGTTGCCGCCCAGCAGAATATCCGTGCCGCGGCCGGCCATGTTCGTGGACACCGTCACGGCGCCCTTCCGCCCGGCCTGGGCGATGATGGATGCCTCCCGCTCGTGGTTCTTGGCGTTCAGAACTTCGTGGCGCACCCCCATTCGCTTCAGCATGGAGGAGAGCTTCTCCGATTTCTCCACGGAGATGGTGCCCACCAGAACGGGTTGCCCTTTCTCGTGAAGTTCCTTGATCTCCTTGGCCGCATTGCGCCATTTCTCTTCCTGCGTGCGGAAAACGACGTCTGCGTTCTCCTTGCGGAGGAGCGGGCGATTCGTGGGAATTGCCACGACGTCCAGGTTATAAATCTTAGAGAATTCCGCCGCTTCGGTTTCCGCCGTACCGGTCATGCCGGCGAGTTTCGAATACATGCGGAAGTAGTTCTGGAACGTGATGGTGGCGAAGGTTTGCGTCTCATTCTCCACCCGTACGCCTTCCTTGGCTTCCACGGCCTGGTGGAGACCGTCACTCCAGCGCCGCCCCGGCATCAGGCGCCCGGTGAACTCGTCGACGATCACCACCTGGCCATCCTGCACGACGTAATCGCGATCCACCTGATAGAGCGCGTGCGCCCGCAGGGATTGCTGGACGTGGTGGTTCAACTCGATCATCGAGGGGTCGTACAAGTTCTCGACGCCCAGCAATCGTTCCACCTTGCGGACGCCCTCTTCGGTGAGAGCCACCGCGCGCTGCTTCTCATCGACGGTAAAGTCTCCCGTATAGCGCTTCACGCCGGGCTCGTCGGTATCGTGGACTTCGCCTTTCTCGAGAAACGGAATTACGGAGTTCGGGCGGATGAACTTGTCGGTGGTGCCTTCGGTAGGTCCCGAGATAATGAGTGGGGTGCGCGCTTCATCGATGAGGATCGAATCCACTTCGTCCACGATGGAGTAAGAGTGTTCGCGCTGGACGCAATCCTCCAGGCGAAACTTCATGTTGTCGCGGAGGTAATCGAAGCCGAACTCGTTGTTCGTGCCGTAGGTAATGTCGCAGCCGTACGCTTCCTGGCGCTGTCGGTCGCTCAGGTTGTGGATGATGACGCCCACCGTCATTCCCAGAAACCGGTAGATCTGGCCCATCCATTCCGAATCGCGGCGAGCCAGGTAGTCGTTCACCGTGATGACGTGCACGCCTTTGCCGGCGAGCGCGTTGAGGTAGACGGGCAGCGTGGCCACAAGCGTCTTCCCTTCGCCGGTTTTCATTTCGGCGATCTTGCCTTGGTGCAGCACCATGCCGCCGATCAACTGCACGTCGTAGTGGCGCATGCCCAGCACGCGCCGCCCGGCTTCCCGCACCGTGGCGAATGCCTCGGGAAGCAGGTCGTCGAGGGTCTCCCCTTTCTCGAGACGGTCACGGAATTTTGCGGTCTGCTGCTTCAGTTCGGCATCGCTGAGCTTTTCCATGGCGGGCTCAAGCGCATTGATGGATTGCACCACCGGCTGCATGCGCTTGACGGCGCGCTCATTCGCAGTGCCGAATAACTTGGCGAGAATAGGGTCGATCATAGAAGAACCATCTTCCAGTTTAGCGTAGAGGGGCCTAAATCACTCGAAAGACA